>JAFAFN010000115.1 GCA_023423475.1 Actinomycetes bacterium
TGGTGGTGGTGGTGGTCGTGGTCGTGGTGGTGGTGGTCGTGGTCGTCGTGGTGGTCGTCGTCGGCTTGACGGTCGTGGTGGTCGTGGTCGTCGGCGGCACGTAGGGACGGTTCGGCGTGAGCGACCAGTCGTCGATGACGACCGCGGCACCGTTGCCTCGTGCGTCGCTGACACGGATGAGCGCGGTGCCCGCGGCGTACCGGGACCCGTCGGGCAGCGTCATCACTGCGTCGAGCTGGACCGACCTCACGGCCTGCTTCGTGGACCGACCCGCCGCATCGTCGGACGCGGTGCTCCCGGACTTCGCCCCGGAGTTGATGCGCATCCCGCTCGACAGTCGGCCGTTGCTCTGCTGGGCCCCTCCGGCGTCCGCCGCGGCCTTCCGTTCGGCTGCGGCCTTCTCGTCGGCCTCGTCCTGGGTGCCCGCCTGCTCGGTCGCCATGTCGGCGTCGCGGAGACGGCTGGTGCTGGCCGACCACTGGCAGGTCGCGGTGACGGTGACCTCGATGCCGTCGTCGTCGCGGTAGTGGAGTCCGTCCTGGCGCTCGTTGCCGAGCTGCTCGACGCACGAGCCGTCATCGGCCCCGGTCGACGCGCCGACGCGGGCGTCGGGGTCCATGCGGATCTGGGTCACCGCCGTCTCCATCGCCGCGTCGACGGCGCGCAGCTGACCTGCGGTCGCCGCCTGGGTGGACGCGATGCGCGAGCTCGTCATCGTCATGTTCAACAGCGCGACCATCGTGACACCGCACACACCGACCCAGAGCGCCAGTCCGGTCATCAGCGCGAAGCCGCCCTGGCCGCGTCGGGCGAGCCGGTCCTCGATGAGTCGTTGCAGCACCATCGTCGTTCCGGTTCCGGTCGTGGTCATGGCCGCACCGTGATCCCTGCGGACCACGGCCCCCAGTTGCCCGCCGCGTCACGGGATCGGACCTGTGCGGTGTAGGTGTGGCGGGCGGCGGACAGGCCGCGGATCCGGACGGTCGTGCCCGTCTCGGAGCCGGTCGCGGTGGCCGAGCAGTCGACGCACTGCAGCCGGACCTCGTAGCCACGAGCGTTCTCGACGCGGTCCCAGGCGAACTCGGCGAAGCGCAGGCCCTGCTCGACGCCGCTGTTCGTCATCCTCAGGTTCGACGGGGCGGGTACCGAGGTGGCGGGGGTGACGGTGATCGTCTGCGTCGCCGTCGCGGTCGCACCGGCATCGTCGGTGACCGTCAGTCGCACGGTGCGAGTGCCGGCGCCCGTGTAGGTCACCGGCGCCGGGTCGGCCAGCGTCGAGGTGGCGCCGTTGCCGAAGTCCCAGGCGCAGGTCAACGTCGGATTCACCGTCATGGTCGTCTCGTCCGCGACGAGCGACGCGAAGTCGACCGTCAGCGGCGTCGTCCCGGAGGTCTTGTCCGAGACGATCGCGACCACCGGGACGCGGTTCACGACGCGCACCACGATGGATGTCGCCGTGCTCGCCCCGTCGGTGTCGGTCACGGTCAGCGTCACGGTGTAGCCCTCGGGGCGGAGGCGGTCGTAGGCCTTGACCGGATGTGGGTCGGTCGACGTCGTGCCGTCGCCGAAGTCCCAGATCCATCCGACGATCTTCGAACCGCGTCCGGCGTCCGCGTCGTCGTTGCTGCCGGCGGAGGAGAACTTCAGCTGTTCGCCTCGGAAGGCCGACGTGCCGTTGGCGGGGCTCGCGATGACGGCCACCGGCGGCGTGTTGGTGACGCTGATGAGCACCGACGCCCGCGCGCTGGCGCCGAGCTCGTTGGTGGCGGTCAGCACCGCGGTGTAGTCGCCAGGTCGCTCGTAGACGTGCACCGGGTCCGATTCGGCCGAGGTGGCGCCGTCGCCGAAGTCCCACCGGTACGTGAGCTCTCCGCCGTGGGGGTCCGTCGACCCCTTCGAGGTGAACTGGACCTTCAGCGGCGAGGTCCCGAACGTCGGGTCCGCTCCCAGGACGATCTCCGGTGCGAGCTCGCTGTCGTCGAGCTCGATGTTGCCGTCGGAGCGGACCACGGCGCTCAGCACGACCTGGTCGAGCGAGGGCGTCGTCACACGGAGCTCGACGCGTCGACATGGTTGCGAGCTGCGCTCGTCGAGCGATGCTGCATCGTCCCGGGCCGAGCGCTCCTCTTCGGCTGCCTTCTGTTCGGTAGAACCGTCAGCGGTGGCGAGCTGCTGCTCGTCGCCGCGTGACAGCGACAGCGTCTGCTGGCTCGACGCGAACGGTTCACAGGTCGCATCGGTGACCTTGGCGTTGACCGCTTCGACCAGCACCCTGGCCCCGGTAGGTCCGCGGCCTCCGGTGTTGCACGTCCGACGCCACAGCCCGGTCCCGGACTCCTCGGTCGGGGCGATGCTGTAGACGATGCGCTGGGAGCCCCGGGTGAGCGTCAGCAGGGGAGTGCCCGACGCGCCGGCCCCCTCGTCGTCCTTGCCGTCCTTGCCGGCGGCGCAGTCGACGAGCTCGTCGCCCTCGACGACGGCACGGTGCGCCGTGGCGACGTCCTTGAAGTAGTACGACCGGAGGAGGCCCAGCGAGGCGCCTGCGAGGTTGCGTTCGCGGACGGCGGCCTGCTGTCGCATCGCGACGGTGGCCCATCCCATCATCGGGAGCACCAGCATCACGCTGAGCGCGAGCGCGAGCATCGTCTCGACGAGGGTCATGCCCCGCTGGTCGCCGGCGACGTCGGCGCGCGTGCGGACGTCGGCGCGGGAGCTCATCGCCGTAGCTCGAGGGTCTCGGCCGCGTCGGTGCCGCGGGTGACGATGTTGCCCTCGGCGCGACGGCCGTCGATGGCGACGGCCAGGGTGAAGCGCTGGGCGCCGCCGTCGCTCGGGCACTTCTCGATGTAGGACGCCGAGGCCTCGTCCCAGTACTGCACCTCGACGAACCGCGGTGCAGGTGAGCGGTGCTCCTCGACGATCAACGGTTCACGCTCGCCCAACCACTCGGCGTACGCCTTCTGGTACTCCTCGGCGGTGCCGCAGGGCAGGTACGGCATCGCCTTCACGTTCTCGGTGGCCGTGGTCAGCGCGACGTTGAGCCGTTGGTTGATCTCGGCGGTCGCACTGGCCCGCATGCCGGTGATCAGTCCCAGCGCGGACGCGAGGATCAGCGGGGCCATGACGGCGGCCGCGACGAGGACCTCGATCAGACCGGCGCCCTGCTGTCCGCGTGGGTGCCTCGTGCCGGCGCGCCGGACTCGATCGGATCGGGGTGTCACACCGATCTCATCGGCACGTTCCCCGCGACTTCAAAGCATGTCGTGAAGTTTCTTCGTCAACTGGTGACGGGTGACTCCAGGGGTACAGCCGTCGCAGGGTCGTCCTTCGGGCGGGAGGCGCCGCGCAGGGCCTGCATCGCTCCGGTGTCGTTCACTGCGGCGGCGAGCATCGCAGCGACCGCCACGGCGGTCAGCAGTCCACCCGGTCCACGGAAGCTGAAGCCGATCATCGCGGCGGCCAGGGTGAGGAAGAGTCCGAGCTCGACGGTGTGGCGGTCGATCTTCCGCTGGAGCAGGAGCACCTGGGCGATCTGGACCACGAGTGCCACGGCGATGACGCCGATCGAGTAGCTGGGTCCGTCGAGCAGCGCCATCAGGGCGATCGGCAACGAGCCGGCGAGGATGCCGACGTAGGGCACGAAGGCGAGCAGCGCGGCGACCACCGCGAGCAGGCCGGGCATGTCCAGGTCGAGCAGCGCCGCGACGCTGTAGGTGACCACGAGCACGACCAGCGCCTGGACCGACATCGCCCCCATGTAGCCGGCGGCACGCGCGTAGGCGGTGCGCAGCACGTGGTCGATCTGGTCCCGTCCGTCCGTCGGGGCCAGCGACAACAGGCCGGAGATCATCGACGGTCCGGTGAAGATCAACATGACGGTGAGGATCCACACGATGAACGAGGCCGATGCCGCGCCGGCGGCCTTCGACGCGACACCGGGCAGGTCGGACCCCTGGAACCGGACCCGGTCGGCCACCTCGGTGGCGAAGCGTTCGGCCTGGCGGCGGACGTTGAGGTCCTTGACGATGGTCCCGATGCCGTCGACCCGCTCGAGTCGGTCGACCGCAGCGGGCACGGCGAGCTCGAACCGGTTCGCCTCGGCTCGCAGCTCGGTGAAGGCGACCGCGGCCAGTCCGGCGGCGGCGCCGGCGAGCAGGCCGGTGAGGACCAGGACGGCGACGAACTTCGGCATGTGCCTGCCGAGGCGTTCGACGAGTGGGTAGGCGAGGGCCGCGAAGACGGCGGACTGGGCGAACCACCACAGCGTGGTCGTCGCCCGGCTGGCGATCAGCGCGAGCACGAGCGAGGCGGCGATCACGAGGGTCGCCCGGACCAGCGACGATGGCGTGATCCTCATGGTGGTGGACACTGCGTGGCTCCCCGGGAACGACCGGATCGGAGTCCCCGATCCCGGCGCACGTCGATCCTAAGCTCGCCGGATGTCCGAAGAACGTGATGCCTCGCCGGTGCAGGTCGAGGAGCGGGAGGACCTGCCCGAGCAGGTCACGTTCGATCTGGCATGGCAGTCCGTGGTGGTCGCGATCGCCTCGTTGGCGGTCGTGTGGTTGGCCTGGGTGTCGGTGCGGATGGCCGCCACGTCGATGGCCATCATCGTCGTGGCGTTGTTCCTCGCCATGGCCCTCGACCCCGTCGTGCACTCGATCGACCGAAGGATCCGCGTGGGCCGAGGTTGGACCACCGTCGCCGTCATCTCGGTGGTGTCGGTGCTGATCGGGTTGTTCCTGGCGATCGCCGGACCGCAGCTGGTCCAGGAGTCGGCCAACCTCGAGAAGCAGCTGCCCGACACGATCCGATCGCTCGACGACCTGCCGCTGGTCGGCCACCAGCTGAAGGACCTCGACCTGTCCCAGAAGCTGACCGACGCCATCGACTCCTTCTCGGAGCGCACCGGACGTGACGACGACTCCAGCCTCTCGGGGATCATCGCGACCGTCGGCATCGGCGCCGCTGCGTTCTTCCTCGCGTTCTTCCTGGTCGCCGGTGCGCTGTTCGAGGGCCCCCGGCTGATCGGGGACATCCGCTCGGCGATCCCCGAGGCGCGTCGTGCGTCAGCCGACTCGATGGGCAGGATCGTCTACCGCGTGCTCGCCAAGTACTTCGCGGGGTCGATCGTCATCGCGACGCTGAACGGCATGTGGGTCGCCGTCGCCGCACTGCTCGTGGGGGTGCCGCTGAGCCCGGTGCTCGCGGTGTGGACCGCGCTGACGGCGTTGATCCCACAGCTCGGAGGCCTGATGGGGTTCGCGCTCGTGTTCGTCGTCAGCCTGACCGAGGGCATCGGGGCGACCGCGATCATGTCGGTCGCGTTCCTCGCCTTCATGCTGCTCAGCAACCACATCCTGATCCCCACCGTGGTGGGCAAGGCCGTCAGCCTGTCGCCTCCGGTCACGATGCTCGCGGCGATCGGCGGCTTCTCGGTCGGCGGGATCGTGGGCGCGCTGTTCGCCGTGCCGACCTTCGGTGCGATCAAGGCGGTGGCGATGCACGTGTCGGGCCGCGAGGAGCCGGAGGAACCCGACGAGCCCCACCACTCGCGGTTCGGTCTCGATCGACTGCGACAGTGGATCCACCACCTGCGCCATCGTGATGACCCGAGCTCGGCCGGCCCCGGCGACGAGCGACCGACACCGGCTCCCACGAGCTGAGCGCCGCCCCGACGCCCATGGATGTGGCAGGGTCAGCGGATGGACGTCGCATCGCTGTTCTCGGTCAAGGGCAAGGTCGCACTCGTCACCGGCGGGAGCCGTGGCATCGGGCTGATGATCGCCGAGGGCCTCGTGCGCTCGGGTGTCAGGGTCTACATCTCGTCGCGCAAGGCAGAGGTGTGCGACGCCGTCGCCGAGCGTCTCGGTGAGCTCGGTGAGTGCATCTCGGTGCCGGCGGACCTCTCGAGCGCAGAGGGCGTCGACTCGCTCGTGGCGGCGATCGGTGAGCGGGAGTCCGAGCTGCACCTGCTCGTGAACAACGCGGGTGCGACCTGGGGTGCGCCGCTCGAGGACTTCCCCGACGACGCATGGGACAAGGTCCTGTCGACCAACGTGAAGGCGGTCTTCGGGTTGACCGCCGGCTTGTTGCCGCTGCTGCGCGCCGCGGCGAGCGAGGACGACCCGGCCAGGGTCATCAACATCGGCTCCGTCGACGGCATCCGGGTCCCCGACACCGACAACTACCCGTACGCGGCGTCGAAGGCCGCGGTGCACATGCTCACCCGTCAGCTCGCGCACAAGCTGACCCGCGACCACGTGAACGTGAACGCGATCGCACCTGGTCCCTTCCCATCGAAGATGATGGCGTTCCTGCTCGACGCCGAGGGCGGCGAGCAGCTCGTCGCCTCGAGCGTGCCGATGGGACGGATCGGGCGCCCCGACGACGTCGTCGGCGCGGTGCTGTTCCTCTCGTCCCGAGCGGGCAGCTACCTGACCGGCGCGGTCATCCCGCTCGACGGCGGTGTCTCGACGAGGGGTTGACGTTCGCCGCCGTTCCGGCGCAGCGGGAGCACCTCGTCGAGCTGGGACCGGGCATCGGTCGGTTCCTCGGCGAGCGAGACCGCCAGCCGTCCGCCGCCTTCGGGCTGCAGGAGGGTCGCGGTGGTGACCGTGCCCGGCGAGGCGTCCTCGTCGGGATCGTGGCCGACGGCGAGTCGGGTCGCCAGGCAGCGGGCACCGTCGGTGCCGCCCGGTCCGTCCCACCCGGGGGTCGAGGTGTCGTAGGAGGACCGCAGGACGGGGCCGCCGTCGATGTCGAGGGCGAGCTCCGAGG
>JAFAFN010000118.1 GCA_023423475.1 Actinomycetes bacterium
GGTGGGGGATCCGGCCGAGCTCGACGTGGCGGACCTCGACCTCATCGACGCTCTCCGCGAGCTCAGCGCCCGCCAACGTGAGGCGATCGTGCTGCACCATCTGGTCGACCTGCCGGTGCACGAGGTCGCCGGCGTCATGGGGATCGGGGCGTCGTCGGTGAAGGAGCACCTGCAACGCGGCCGATCCCGGCTCGAACGACGACTGGCACCCGCACGGGTGCCGAACCTGGAGGAATGACCATGCTCGACCTGGACCGACGACTGCACGACACCGCTCGACGGGCGACCGCCGACCTGACGATCGACGACCCGACCGGGGCGCCGTCGTGGACACCCGAGCTCGTCCCGGCGCCACGGCGCACTGCGCGACGTGCGGCGGCGTGGACGGCGGGCGTGGCGGCGTCGGTGGCGCTGATCGCCGCGGGGGGTTGGTTGGTCGCCTCGGACCCCTCGCCGGCACGTCTCGACGCTGCCGGGCCGGGCGAGGTGGCTCCGGCCGGTGACGTGTCCGCTCCCACATCGGGCGCACCTGCGGCCCGGGTCGACCCGGCCGTCCGGCTGCAGTCCGCGATCGACGCGACCCTGTCGTCGGAGAGCTTCCGGGTCCGGACCGCGACGGTGGTGCCCCGGTCGGACCAGTCGCTCGGGTCGCGCCCGGAGCTGATGCCGCTGCCGAGCGTGGTGGGCGACGGACGCTACGGCGACATGGTCACCACGGTGGTGGGCGACCGCGAGGCGTCGAGCTGGACCGCCGGGCACGCACGGACCATCCGCGAGTCGGCCACGGACCGGACCTTCTGGGAGACCGACGCAGGTGTCTGGCAGTCCGCGATCCTCGAGGACGTGTCGTTCGTCGAGCAGCTCCGTGCGCTCGCGGCATCGAACTGCGTCGTCGGAGGGGAGGACCAGACCGACGGAGCAGCGGGTGGTGGCACGCAACTGGTCGTGATCACCGGGACGGGGCCGTGCACCGACGGCGTGGCGCCGCAGGGGGCGTCGCTGCGTCAGCACTGGAAGGTCGACATCGGCAGCGACGGTCGACTGGCGTCGATCGTGCCGGTTCGTGACGACGAGCTGGAGCTCGACGAGCGGTCGGACCAGATCTTCGAGGGCTACGACACCTGGTCCGTCGAGCTGCCGGACCCGGCGGCGGTGACCGAGGTGCCGACTCCGGAGGGGTCCTACATCGACGGCGCGACCGGCTACTCCCGGCCGATGTTCTCCAAGGGCTGAGTCGGCCCCACAGGCCCGATCGCCGCTGGCCCGGTCCCTCTAGGTCAGGTCCCTGCAGGCCCGGTCCCGCCAGGTCAGGAGGCCCCGTAGCCCTCGATCATCCACTGGAGCCCACTCGAGCGGGTGATGATGGCGTTCAGGTCGTCCTGGTGGGCTGCCACGTAGGCGGCGTTCGAGGCCGCCAGCTCGGGGCCCGGGGTGGGGTCGGTCGCGAGGGCGACCAGCTCGTCGGTGACGGGCAGGCCGGCCAGTCGCACCCGGTTGGCGAGGGTGTCGGCGTAGGCGACGGCTTCGGCGAAGCCCCGCCCGATGTCCTTGCCGTCCGGATCGGTGACCACCACGGCGCCCTCGCAGATCTGGAAGCCGTGGGCGAAGAACGCCGACTGACCGCCCTCGACGATGGGTGACATGGTGAACGAGCGGATGTCCTCGGGCAGGTCGTCGAAGTCGAACCGGTAGTGGTTCGGGTGCCAGGTGTGCGTCGCCGGGTAGCGATCGGGTCGAGGCGTGTGCTCGACGCGGACCCACTCGTCGACGGTCATGGTGCCCCAGACGAGTCGGGTGGTGCCGTCGGCGTCCATGTAGGTGCCGGCGACACGCCTCGTCATGGACGTCGGCGGTTCGGCGCCGTCGTCGAAGTAGTGGTCCCGGTCCTCGTTGCGGTGCCGCGCGAACATCGTGACCTGCCGGTCGCCGGTGAGGTGGGCCATGAACCAGTCCCAGCCCGCGGGGTCCGGCTGTCCGATCGACTCGGATGCGCGCAGGACCTCGTGCTCGGACACTCCGCTGAGGTAGCCCCACTGGTGGTCGAACCAGAGCTGGCCGCGGGTGATGCGGACCTCGCGGTCGCCCAGCCGGATCGTGCTGCAGCTCGGATCGATCGTGATGTTCGGGATCGAGTAGTAGTACGTGCCGATCCCGCCGACCGAGGGCATCGCGCCGTGATCGCCCTGTTCGAGGATGCCCTTGCCGGCGGCGAGGGTGATGTCGCAGGCGAGTTCAAGGGGCTGGTCACCGCCCCGATCGAGGCCCCAGCTGCGGACCCGGAGCGGGAACAGCTCGGAGGGGTCCGACGAGACCATCGAGTTCGCTCCGACGCTGAACTCGAACGGCGCGTCGCTGGTGCGGATCAGGCCGCTGGTGCCGAGCGCGACGAGCGGCTCGCCCTGGTGGGGGCGGACCCCTCGCTCGCTGATGGCGAACTGCACCTCGACCGCCAGGTTGTCGAGCGCGGAGAGGCCGAGCTCCTTGGCGAAGGGCTCGGGGTACATGGCGATGCCGAACAGCATCATCTCGATGCCGAACTCGTTGCCGTCGTCGTCCCAGAGCGAGCCGACCAGGAAGTGCCAACCGGTCTGGGCCCGGAGCTGCACCCGGTGGTCGCGAGGGAACTGCAGCTCGACGCGGTCGGGCATGGCGGGGTAGCCGGCGTTGGAGGCGCTGCCCATGAGCTGGCGCATGGCGTAGGCCTGCAGCGGGGTGAGCTCGTCGCAGTGCTCGAGCATGCTGCGCCACAGCTCGCTGCGGTCTGGCACACGGTCCACCGGGTGGTCGATCAGGTGCTGCAGGAAGCGTCGCATCCGTGCACCGGTCGCGCTCGCGCTGTTGCGCGCGCT
>JAFAFN010000125.1 GCA_023423475.1 Actinomycetes bacterium
AACGTGAGCTGTTCGACGGGGTCATCGACCGCACGGTGGCCGGCGGGTTCGTGGCCGCCACGGCGGTGTGCATCGTCGGCCTGGTGGTCGGGGTGCGCGTGATGCGCAGCGGCACCGCAGGCTGATCGGCGCCCCTGTCGGGCCACGTCGGCCCAGGGTCACCCCGAGGGGTGGGTCGCTGCGGACAGAATGGTCCGCAGGCGGCCCACCCTGGGTTCGCGTAGAGAGAAGGCAGTACCCATGTTCGCTTACGAGTACCCCTTGATGGGGGCGTTCCTCAGCTTCCTGTACATCACCCTGTTCGTGATCTGGATCTTCATCGCGGTGTCGGTGTTCATCGACATCTTCCGCAGCCACGACCTGAGTGGCGTCGCCAAGGCCCTCTGGGTGATCTTCGTGATCTTCCTGCCGTACCTCGGTGTGTTCATCTACCTCGTCGCCCGGGGTGGGAGCATGCAGGAGCGTCGGGCGAAGGAAGCCGCGCAGTCCCAGGAGGCGTTCCGCCAGTACGTCCAGGAGACCGCCGGCACCACGACCGACACGGCTGGTCAGCTCGAGAAGCTGGCCGGACTCCGGGACAAGGGCGTGATCACCGCCGAGGAGTTCGAGGCCCAGAAGGCCAAGCTGCTCGCCTGAGCGCGGTTCGCCCGGGCGACGGGCTGCGCCGAGTGCGCGACGGAAACGACACGGGCCCCGACGCCATCCACGTCGGGGCCCGTCCGCGTCCCGGTGAGCTGTTCCCGCCGGGTCAGCTCGCCGAGGTGAGCGGCAACACGTCGGCCACGGCGTGCTCGACGTGCGGCGAAGCCGGGGTCGCTGCCGGAGCCGGCCCCGCGGTCGGGATCGGCCGGCCCGGCTCGGCGGCGATGCCGGCCCGACGCAGCAGGGGCAGGACCCCCTCGCCGAACCAGTAGGCCTCTTCGAGGTGCGGCTGGCCCGACAGGATGACGTGGTCGAAGCCGATCTCGTGGTACCCCGCGAGGCGCTCGGCGACCTCTTCGTGGTTGCCGACCAGCGCCGTGCCCGCGCCGCCCCGCACCAGCCCGAAGCCGGCCCAGAGGTTGGGGGCGACGACGAGCTTGGAGCGGTCGCCGCCGTGCAGTGCCGTCATGCGAGCCTGGCCGATCGCGTCGCTCTGGCCGGCGACGGCCTCCTGTGCCGCCGCCACGACCTCGGGCGGCATCGCCTCGAGCAGCCGGTCGGCCTCGGCCCAGGCGGCTGCGGACGAGTCGCGGGTGATCGTGTGCAGGCGGATCCCGAAGCGGACGTCACGTCCCGCGGCCTCGGCCCGTGCGCGCAACGTGGCGAGCTCCTTCGCCGCGGCGTCGGGCGGCTCGCCCCACATCAGCCACACGTCTGCGTGGCGGGCGGCGACCTGCTTGCCGGCGTCGGAGGAGCCGCCGAAGAAGATCGCCGGCTGCGGGTCGGGCGCCTGGGCCACGAGTGCCTGCTCGACGTCGTAGAACTCGCCGGAGAAGTCGTAGGGCTGGCCGCTCATCGCGCCGCGCAGCACGGTCAGGAACTCGTCGCAGCGGTCGTAGCGGCGGTCGTGGTCGAGGTGGTCGCCGAAGCGGCGCTGCTCGAGCGAGCTGCCGCCCGTCACGATGTTCAGCAGCAGGCGCCCGCCGCTGAGTCGCTGGAAGGTGGACGCCTGCTGCGCCGCGAGGGTCGGTGAGATGAAGCCGGGGCGGAACGCGACGAGGAAGCGCAGTCGCTCGGTCGCGCTGATCAACGCCGCGGTCGTCAGCCACGCGTCCTCGCAGAACGTCCCCGTCGGGGTGAGCACCGCGTCGAAGCCCATGCGCTCCGCGGCGCGCGCCACGTCGGTCAGGTAGTCGAGGTCGGGCTCACGTCGCGAGGTCGTCGGGCCGAAGCCCGCGACCTCTCGACTGTCACCGGCGGTCGGGAGGAACCAGTGGAGGTTCAGTGCGTCGCGTGCACGGTCGGACATCGGCTCAGACCGGACGATCGCCGCGGAGGGTGACGCGCTGGATGACCCGGTGCTGGTCGCCGAAGTCGCCGACGACGGAGTGCTGCGTCGCTCGGTTGTCCCAGAAGCCGAGCGTGCCGGCGCTCCAGTGGTAGCGCACGGTGAAGTCGTGTCGGACCGAATGCTCGTAGAGGAACGCGAGCAGCGTGTCGCTCTCGGCGCGCGTGAGCCCTTCGATGTGCGAGGTGAAGCCCGGGTTCACGAACAGCGCCTCTCGGCCGGTCTCCGGGTGCACGCGCACCACCGGGTGCACGGTCGGCTCGAGTGCGGTGAAGCGCTCACCCTCCCATTCCCCCTCGCCGACGAGCTCGAGGATCGGCTTGAACTGCGCCGTGCCGTCGTGGACCGCCCGCAGCGAGCGCAGGTAGTCCTGGAACGACGGGCTCAGCGCCTCGAAGGCGGCCTCCTGGTTCGAGAAGAGCGTGTCGCCACCGGACGGCGGGATGACCACGGCGTTGAGGATCGATCCCAGCGGCGGCCGCTCGACGAAGGTGACGTCGGTGTGCCAGTGGATGCCCCGGTCGCGGTCCGAGACGTCGCCGTAGGAGGCGTAGAGCTCGTTCGCCGCGGTGTAGTCGATCTCGAAGACCTCGGGTGTGCCCTCGACGCCCGGGATGACCGGATGGCCCTCGGTGGGCTCGCCGAAGTGGCGGGCGAACTCGATGTGCTCGACGGGGTCGAGGTGCTGGTCGGGGAGGAACACGACCTTGCGCTCGAGCAGCAGCGACCGGATGGCCGCGGTCTGCGCCGGGTCGAGCTCGCGGACGTCGAGCCCACGGATCTCGGAGCCGATGTGGCCGGACAGGTGGCGCACCTCGAGGCCGAGCGCTTCGGCGGCGGCGACCGCATCGGCAGTCGCGAGGTCGGGAGTCGAGGGAGTGTCGAGCAGGGTCATGGTCTCTCCAGGTCGGTGTGGTTCGGGTTCGGTGTGGTTCGGGAGTCGGGGGCGGGGTGGTTCAGATCTGGGCGACGTGGTCGCCCTCGGCGGACTCGTCGACGCCGAGCTCGGCGAGCAGCTGTGAGCGCAGCTCGGTGAAGCGGGGGTCCGAGCGGAGCCTCGGTGTCGCGACCTCGACGCCGACGTCGAGCGAGAACTCGCCGTCGGTCAGCACCAGCACGCGATCGGCGAGCAGGACCGCCTCGTCGACGTCGTGCGTCACGAGCAGCACGGCGGGGTGGTGCTTGGCGCAGAGCTGCTGGACGAGCGTGTGCATCCGGATCCGGGTGAGCGCGTCGAGCGCGCCGAACGGCTCGTCGAGCAGCAGCAGGTCGGGGGAGCGCACCAGTGCCCGCGCCAGCGCGGCGCGTTGGGCCTCGCCGCCGGAGAGCGTCTTGGGCCAGTCGTCCTCGTGGCCGCCGAGACCGACCTCGGTCAGCGCGTCCCGTCCGGCCTGTTCGGCATCGTTGCCGTCGAGGCCGAGGATCACGTTGTCGAGCACCGAGGCCCATGGCAGCAGTCGGGCGTCCTGGAAGACGACGGAGCGCCGCTCGGGCACGACGATCTCGCCGGTGGCGCCGTCGTCGAGCCCGGCGAGCGCACGCAGGAACGTGCTCTTGCCGGAGCCGCTGCGGCCCAGCAGCGCGACGAACTCGCCGGGGCGGAGGTCGAGGTCGAGGCCGCGGAGCACCTCTCGGTCGCCGAAGCGTCGGCGCACGTCGCGCACGCTCACGGCGAGGTTCGCCGAACGTGCCGCGTCCCGCAGCGATGGGGTGTCGAGGGTGTTCGAGGTCATCGGGTCACCGTCCCGGCTGCCAGCGCAGCAGTCGTCGTTCGAGGGAGCGCACGAGCGCATCGGAGAGCAGGCCGAGCACCGCGTAGGTCACGAGACCGACCACGATCACGTCGGTCTGGATGAAGATCTGGGCCCGGGTCATCAGGTACCCGATGCCGCTCGTGGCGTTGATCTGCTCTGCGAACACGAGCAGCAGCCAGGCGATCGCCGTGGCGAGGCGCAGCCCGACGAGGAACCCGGGCAGCGCGCCCGGGAGCACGACACGTCGGATGAGTTGTCGTCGAT
>JAFAFN010000531.1 GCA_023423475.1 Actinomycetes bacterium
CCGCTGCCGCTCCCGGAACCGCCGCTGCCTCGGCAGGCCACACACCGCTGCCGGCCAGCCTGACGCCGTCGCTCGTCCGGCAGCTGACGAGCCTGGTCGCCGGATCGGGCGCCGCCCCGACGGTGACCACGCACGCGCCCTTCAGCGGCGACGTCATCGCCGAGCTGCCCCAGTGCACCCCGGAGGACGTGCTCGCCGCTGCCGAGCGGGCCAAGCAGGCGCAGCGCCGTTGGGCGGCGGTCCCGGTGCGCGAGCGCGCCGCGGTCTTCCTCCGGCTCCACGACCTGGTCCTCGAGGAACGGGACCAGCTGATGGACCTGATCCAGACCGAGAACGGCAAGGCGCGACGCGACGCCTTCCTCGAGGTCGGCGACATCGCCGCGACCTGTCGCTACTACGCACGCACGGCACCGTCGCTGCTCGCTCCCCAGCAGCGGGGCGGGTTGATCCCGGGGCTCACATCGGTCCAGGAGCTGCACCACCCCTTGGGTGTCGTCACGGTGATCTCGCCGTGGAACTACCCGCTCAGCCTGGGTGCCGGTGACACCATCCCGGCGCTGCTCGCCGGCAACGCTGTGGTGCAGAAGGCCGACAACCAGACGGCGCTCACCGCGCTGTTCGCGCTCGACCTGGCGCGCCGTGCCGGGCTCCCCGAGGACCTGTGGCAGATCACGCTCGGTCGTGGTTCGTCGATCGGCGACACGCTGTTCGACATCGCCGACTTCGTGATGTTCACCGGTTCGACCGAGTCGGGTCGCCACGTCGCTGCCGAGGCGGCCACCCGCCTGATCGATTGCTCGCTCGAGCTCGGCGGCAAGAACGCCATGCTCGTGCTGGGTGACGCCGACCTGGACCGGGCCGCCGAGGGAGCCGTGCGAGCGTGCTTCTCCTCGAGCGGGCAGCTGTGCATCTCGATCGAGCGTCTCTACGTCGCGACCGAGGTCCACGACGAGTTCATGAGCCGGTTCCTGGCCCAGCTCGCCGGGCTGCAGCTCGGTGCCAGCTACGACTTCACCTGCCAGATGGGTTCGCTGACCTCGGCCGAACAGCTCGAGACGACCGCCGCGGCGGTCGACGACGCCGTCGCCAACGGTGCCACCGTGCTCGCCGGCGGTCGCGCCCGCCCGGACCTCGGGCCCTACTTCTACGAGCCGACCGTGCTGACCGACGTCGGACCATCAGCCCGCTGCTTCGCCGAGGAGACCTTCGGTCCGGTCGTGTCGATCTACCGCTTCGACAACGACACCGAGGCCATCGCGCTGGCCAACGCCAGCCGCTACGGCCTCAACGCCAGCGTGTGGAGTCGATCGGCGGCCCGAGGCCGTGCCGTCGCCGCGCAGCTGCACGCCGGCACGGTGAACGTGAACGAGGCGTACGCCGCGGCGTGGGGCTCCATGGACGCCCCGATGGGGGGCATGGGCGACTCGGGTCTCGGTCGGCGCCATGGCTCGCACGGCCTGTTGAAGTACACCGAGTCCCAGACGATCGCCCGTCAGCGACTGATGAACCTGGCGCCGCCCGTGCGCCAGCTCGGCGACGAGGGCTTCGCCGCGGTCGTCACCGTCTTCCTGAAGCTCCTCAAGCGGTCCGGGCTCAAGTAGCCCGGACCCCTCGATAGAGCCGGTACGACCTGGTCAGACCTGGTCGAAGAAGATGCACTCGCCGGGGCACTCCTCGGCGGCGTCGATCGCGTCGGCGAGCTCCTTGTCGGGCACGTCCGCGGTGCCGTCGCCGCCCTTGAGCGCGGGGCTGTCGCCGGCGCCGCTCTCACCGAAGCGGTTCGACCAGCTGGCTTCCTTCACGTACGCGAGGCCGTCGTCGTCCATCTCGAACAGGGACGGGCAGATCTCGACACAGATGCCGTCACCGGTGCACAGATCCTGGTCGATCCACACTTTCAAGCCCATGGCTGCGATTCTCCTCCGACCGGCGGTCGTGGCGACCGCCGACTCTGGCGTTGGGGGTGAGCAGTCGCTCGCCGACCATCCTATGGACGCGGCGCCCGATCGGAGAATCCGAGGTAGATCAGCCCGCCGCCGACCTCGACGTGCTCGACACCCGTGGCCGCCAGCGCGTCGTCCCAGGTGGCATCCAGGTCGGGGTCGCTCTGCTCCATGCCGTGATCCGCGATGACGAACACCGCGGTGCGATCGGTGGCACCCGCGGCGTCCACGGCGGCGAGCAGGTCGGCGATCCGAGCATCGGAGTCGATCACGGCGTGACGGGCCAGCTCGCCGTGGGGTCCGCTCTCGTGGCCCGCCTCGTCGGTGACGGCGAGGCTGACCCAGCTCAGCGTGGGGAGTCGAGCGCCGTCCCGCTGGCCCGCCTCCCACTGGCCCGCGTCCCGCTGGCCCGCATCCCACTGGGCGATGGTGTGCTCGACGCTCAGGTGGTCGACGGTCGACATGAACCGGTAGGCGGCCGAAGCCTCGGCGCTGGGGCGGTGCAGGTGGGTGACGTCGTCGAGCTCGGGCAGCGCGTCGCCGGAACCTGCGCGCACGAGCCCGAAGCTCGAGAACGTCGCGCCACGGTCGCAGAACTCGAAGGTGGCCGAGCTCGTCGCACCGGGCCGGTTCCGTTCGAGTGCGTCGAAGAGGGTCTCGACCCCCGGCTCCAGGTGGTCGGCGGACCAGAACATCTGCTCCATCGACAAGAGGTCGGGCGTGGAGCCGTCGCGCCGGTCCAGCCAGGTGTTGTGCAGCACACCCGAGTGCCCCGGATGGGCGCCGGTCACCGCGGTGGTGTGGTTGGCGAGCGTCGCGGTCGGCAGCGACGAGAACATGCCGTGGCGGAGGTGCACCCCTCGTTCGATCAGCGACGCGATGGCAGGTGCGTCACCGGCCTCGACGACCTCGAGCAGCAGGTTCGCGTTGCAGCCGTCGAGCAGCACCACCAGCACGTGGTCGGCCACGGTGCCGTCGAGCACCTCGGCGACCGGGTCGCCGTCCTGTCTGGCGAGCAGCGCGTCGGACCGAGGTGCACCCGTGGGTCCGATGCCGGCGGGGTGGGGGTCGAAGCCGAGCACGGCGGCGATCGTCGGCGCCAGATCGACCACCCGCGTCGATCGATCCAACGATCCGAGCGCACGGATGCCGGCGCCGGCGGCGATGAACGGCGCCCTCGCCTGCACCGCGCCGAGCGAGCCGTGCTGGCCGAGGTTCCCGTCGCTGCGGTGCGCGGCGGTGTGCAGGACCATCAGCTCGGGGGCGTGCTGCCCGTCGAAGAACTGGGCGATCGAGTCGAAGGCGTGCGGGTAGCTGTTCGTGCGGCGATCGGGATGCCCTGCTCGTTCGGCCGACAGGCGCTCGTCGGCGGGGCCGATCCACGCGGCGTCGTCCTGGCGCTCGAGCGGGTGACGGCCTTCGACGGCGGCCACCTCGTAGCGGTAGCGCACGCCCTCGGTCCGACGGACGAACTCGACCGAACCGTCGACCGCCGCCGCTCGGTACCGGTCGCCGCCGAGCGGGCGCAGCACCATCTCGACCCGGTCGGCAAGCTCTTCGGTGGTGAGTGCCGCTTCGATCAGGGTGGGCTCCGCCGCGGCGGGAGCGTCGGTCGCGGGGCGATGCGTCGGAGTCGGACGGTGGGTGGCCATGACGGAGCAGATCTTGGCAGGTCAGCGGGACCCACGGCCGGTCGCCCCGTCGAAGCGGGCGACCGCCCGGCAGAGCGGGATCGCCACGAGCGCAGGGCCGAGCAGCCACAGCGGCCGCTGCAGCCACCATGCGGCGTCGACCCGCGAGTCGACGACGCCGCCGACGACCGACAGCAGCGCGGCGAGCATCCCCCAGAACACCGCGTAGGCGAGCAGGTGCCAGGCGTAGACGGTCATCGACCACCGCGAGGCCGCATCCATCACGGCGCGTCGCGCGTTGCCGTACCGCTCGATCCCGGGGGCGAGCAGCGCGAGCAGGCCGAGCTGCCCGACTCCGAGCGCCACCACCATGAGAGTCGGCGGCCCCATGTTGGAGCGGGTGGCGCCGTCGACCCCGACCATCGCGAGCGGATAGGGCCCGAGGGTCGCCAGCAGCGCCATCGCGGTGAACCCTGCGATCGCCACGGCCCACTGCAGCGCCCTCGGTGCCCGTCGGAGCCCGATGAAGTGGAAGCCGAGCTGGTGGACGGTCAGCCACACGAAGACGAACGCGAGCGCCCCGGTCGCGTTGCCGCCCAGACCGAATCCGATGCGCAGCACGTCGGCGAGCACCGCGCCGGTGGCGAACACGGCGACGGCGGCCAGGCCGAGGCGGCCGTGCAGCCAACGCGCCGCGGGAGTGCCGAGCACGCAGACGACGTAGACGACGAGGAACCACAACGGGGAGACGATCAGCACCACGACCCGGGCGATGTCGCCTCGTCCGGCCAGCATCGCCACGCCGAACACCGCGCCGGCGGCGCCGAGCAGCGGGAGGACGGGGACGAGCAGGCGTCGCAGCCGTGTCCGCCAGAACGAGACGACCTGTTCGAACGACGCCGGCGCAGCGCCGCGGGAGTGGAGGGTGCCGCCGATGATGAAGAACGCCGGCATGACCTGGAGCGCCCAGGTCAGCAGCCACATGCCCGGTGTGACCG
>JAFAFN010000207.1 GCA_023423475.1 Actinomycetes bacterium
CTTGGCCAGCTCGACGTCGTCGGAGCCGGGTCGGGCACCGTGCTGGACGCGCTTGTAGTGGGTGTAGACGGCCACCGAGAGGATCTTCTTGGCCCGCTCCTGGCCCACGATTAAGTCGTCGAGGAACTCGAAGATCTCGATCGGCTTGGGCAGCTCGTCGAGGGTCAGCTCACCGGTCTCGGCGAGCTCCTCCTCGATGATCTCGTTGCAGAGGTCGATGCACTCGTCGCAGATGTAGACGCCCGGTCCGGCGATGAGCTTCTTGACCTGCTTCTGCGACTTGCCGCAGAAGGAGCACTTGAGGAGCTCTCCTCCGTCACCGAACTTCGCCACGCTGCACCCTCTTCTCGACTACTGCCTTCTCGACCGAGGCCTCGTCGACCACGGCTTCCGTGCAGGGCTCGGTCGGCCCGGAACCTGCAGGAGGTCCATTCTGGCCGATCGCTCAGCTGACCGCGGTGATCGCGCCCGAGTTGTCGACGATGGCCCTGGAATCGATGACCTCGTCCACGATGCCGTACTCCTTCGCCTCTTCGGCGGTGAGCACGTAGTCGCGGTCGGTGTCCTTCGAGATGCGCTCGATGGACTGGCCGGTGTGCGCCGACAGGATCGTCTCGAGGGAGGCCTTGAGACGCAGGATCTCGTTGGCGGCGATCTCGAGGTCGGAGACCTGGGCGTAGCCCGACTGCGCGTACGGCTGGTGGATCAGGATCCGGGCGTTCGGCAGGGCCAGCCGCTTGCCGGGCGTGCCCGCCGCGAGCAGGACCGCGGCGGCGGATGCCGCCTGGCCGAAGCACAGGGTCGAGATCTCGGCACGGACGTACTGCATCGTGTCGTAGATCGCGAGCAGGGCGTTGATGTCGCCACCCGGGGAGTTGATGTAGATGTTGATGTCCTTGTCGGGGTTCTCCGACTCGAGGAACAGCATCTGGGCGCAGACCAGGTTCGCCACGGTGTCGTCGATCGGGGTGCCGAGGAAGATGATGTTCTCCCTCAGCAGCCGCGAGAACAGGTCCGAGTACCGCTCACCGCGGCTCGTCTGCTCGATGACGTTCGGAACCATGTAGTTCTGCGGGCTCAGCAACGTGTTGAGACCGCCTGTGTTCAGGTCGCCTGCAGGCATGTCGTGCTCCCTCGACCCCACAGGGTCAGTCGTGATCGTGGCCAGCGTGATCGTGGTCGTGGCCGGAATGGTCGTCCTCTGGCAGGGCGAGGAGCTCTTCGGCGACCGGCTTGCCGTCCTCGTCGACGATCTCGCTCTGCTCGACGAGCCACTCCAGCGCCTTGCGCTTCGAGAGATCCGAGCGTACCGCCGAGAGCTGCCCACCGCGGGTCAGCTCCTCTCGGGCCTCGTCGAGGCTGAGGTCCGCATCGCCGATGAGGAGCTCGATCTCTGCGTCGAGGTCCTCGTCGCTGGCGGTGAGGTCCTGGGCGACCGCGACGGCGCGCAGCGCGAGGTCGACCCGCACGGCCTCTTCCGCGGCCTCCTTCAGCTCGGCGCTGAAGGACTCGGGGTCGCGACCGGTGATCTGGAGGTAGTCCTCGAGGCGGATGCCACGGCCCTGGAGCTGGTAGGCGAGGTTCTGCAGGCGTGCCTGCATCTCGTTCGAGACCAGCGCCTCGGGGATCTCGTCGTCGACGAGCTTCGCGAGCTCGACGCCGAGGTTGTTGCGCACCGCGTTGCGGGTCTGCTCGGAGCGGGTCTCGTCGAGACGACCACGGGTGTCGGCGAGCAGGTCCTCGACGGTCTCGAACTCGGTCGCCTCGGCGACCCAGGCGTCGTCGAGGTCGGGCAGCACCCGCTCCTTGACGTTCTTGACCGACAGCGAGAAGTGCACGCGGTCCTCGTCCGGGTCCGGGTGGTCCGCGTCGAACTCGACGGTGTCGCCGGCGGAGACGCCCACGAGGTGCTCGTCGAACTCCGCCGCGATCATGCCGGAGCCGATCAGGTAGAGGTAGTCGTCCGCGGTGAGGCCGTCGACCGGCTCGCCGTCCTGGGTGCCGGCGATGTCGATCGTGACGTAGTCGGCGTCGGCAGCGGCACGCTCGACCTCGGTCAGCTCGCCGTACTGACCACGCAGGCGGTCGATCTGCTCGTCGACCTCTTCGTCGCTCGCCTGGGCGCGGGGCACCTCGACGCGCAGGCCGTTGTAGCCGGCGACCTGGACCTCTGGACGGACCTCGACGATGGCCTCGAACGCCACGTCGCCGGACTCCTCGCCCGCGGTGATGTCGAGCTCCGGCGGGGCGATCACGTCGACGTCGTTCTCGATGACGGCCCGGGAGTAGAACTCCGGCAGGGCGTTCTTCAGCGCCTCGGAGCGGGCGTACTCGTCACCGAACTGCTTCTGGAGCAGCTTGCGGGGAGCCTTGCCCGGGCGGAAGCCCGGCAGCCGGACCTCCTTGGCGATCTCACGCCACGCGGCGTCGATCGCCGGCTCGAGCTCTGCCTCGTCGACCTCGACGGCGACCTTGACCTTGTTGCCCTCTGCGGGCTCGACCGTTGACTTCATCAGACCGGCGAGTTTAGACGCGGCCACCGACACCCACCCCCATCGGCCGAGCCCACGCCCATCGAAGGGTGAGCCGCTGCTCGGGTAGGGTGTCCGCTCCGGCACGGGACGTGGCGCAGCCTGGTAGCGCACCTGCTTTGGGAGCAGGGGGTCGGGAGTTCAAATCTCCCCGTCCCGACCGCCGTGGCGGGTCGTCCGCCGCCACCGCCTCGTCGGACCTCTCATGTCGGGCCGTTCGCCGCCGATGAGGAATGCCGCCCCCGGAGCACCGGAGCGGCAAGACTGAGGAGACGACCCGCCGATCGAGGCGGGTCGTGGTGGGAGGCATCGTGGAGATCCAGAAGGTGAAGGTGCACGGGCACGAGG
>JAFAFN010000288.1 GCA_023423475.1 Actinomycetes bacterium
GGCACCCGAGGTCGAGTTCTTCTACCTCCGCAACGACGACGCGAGTCAGCCGCCCCAGCCGCTCGACGGGGCCAGCTACTTCGACCTCACCACCTACGACGAGTGCTCCGACATCCGTCGGCGCACCATCCAGCGACTCGAGGCGACCGGCATCCCCGTCGAGTACTCCTTCCACGAGGACGCTCCGTCGCAGCACGAGATCGACCTGCGGTACACCGACGGGCTCACCATGGCCGACAACATGATGGCGCTGCGGATGATCGTGCGAGAGGTCGCGATGGCCTCGGGCGTGCACGCCACGTTCATGCCGAAGCCGATCGAGGGCGTGCAGGGCTCGGGCATGCACACCCACCTGTCGCTCTGGCAGGGCGACGACAACGCCTTCTACGACGCCAATGACGAGTTCGGGCTGTCGACCACCGCGAAGCACTTCATCGCAGGACTCCTGCAGCACGCATCCGAGATCACCGCGGTGACCAACCAGCTGGTGAACTCCTACAAGCGACTCGTCGCCGGGTTCGAGGCGCCGGTGCACATCTCGTGGGCCCGCAACAACCGCTCGGCGCTCGTCCGCGTCCCCGTGCCCAAGCGCGGCAAGGAGGACCAGGGCACCCGGATCGAGTACCGCTCGCTCGACCCGGCCGTGAACCCCTACCTGGCGTGGTCGGTCATCCTCGCGGCGGGCATGAAGGGCGTCACCGAGGGCTACGAGCTGCCCCCGGAGGCCACCGTCAACCTGTTCGACGCATCCGAGGCGGACCGCCGAGCCTCGGACGACCGTCTGCTTCCGACCAACCTGGCCGCCGCCCTCGACGAGATGGAGGGATCCGAGCTGGTCCGCGAAGCCCTCGGCGAGCACATCTTCGAGTGGTTCCTGCGCAACAAGCGTGCGGAGTGGGCGGCGTACCGCACCCACGTCAGCAGCTTCGAGCTCCAGCGCTACCTGCGGGTCTGGTAGGCCCGCCGTGCAGCCGCTCCTCATCTGGCCCGACCCGCCACCCGTCGACCTCGTCCGGGTGCTCGACATGGCCGGACTGCCGTGGACGGCGGTCCCCGACGAGTCCGCCGCGCGCGACACCATCTGGTCCGGCGCCATCGTCGCCGCCGACGAGCACGCCGAGAGCGGCTTCGCCCTCGCGCGGTCGCTGCGACGCGGCGACCTGGCGATCGCCCCGCTGCTGCTGCTCGTCCGTGGGAACCAGCTGGCGGACCTCGACGGCCGACACGACACCTTCGACGACTTCTGCGTGTCGCCGTTCCACCCCGCCGAGCTCGAGGCGCGACTGCGACACCTGCTCGCCGCCGAACCCGGCGTCGCCGCAGGCCCGGAGATCGTCGAGTACGAGTCCCTGCTGCTGAACCTCGAGACCTACCAGGCCTCGATCGACGGACGACCCCTCGACCTCACCTACATGGAGTACGAGCTGCTGAAGTTCCTCGCCTCGAACCCGGGGCGCGTCTTCACGCGAGAGACGCTGCTCTCGCGGGTCTGGGGCTACGAGTACTACGGCGGGGCGCGGACCGTGGACGTGCACATCCGGCGGCTGCGCGCCAAGCTCGGCGAGGAGTTCGCCGCGTTGATCCAGACGGTGCGATCCGTCGGCTACAAGTTCGGCGAGTCCCGCTGGACCACCTGAGCTGACGAGCGCCCGGCGCTCGTCGCGGTCAGTGGTTGAGCTCGATGAGCTCGCTGCCCTCGTTCATGTACTCGCCTTCCTTGGTCAGCTTGTGACCGAGCAGGACCGAGATCGCGGCGCCGGTGGCGAAGAAGCCGACCGGGAGACCGATGAGCAGCACGAGGATGATGATGACCGGGCCGAACATCCCCTGAGTCTGCCCCAGCGCCCGGCCGGCTTCCAACACCTGCGGGTGTCGGGCTCACGCCGGGTCGTGCAACCAGGCCTCGATCTCGACGAGCGCGCCGAAGGGCAGCTCGGCGACGGCGACCGCGGAGCGCGCCGGGAGGTGCTCGCCGAAGTACTCGGCGTAGAGCTCGTTCATGCGGGCGTAGTCCGCCATGTCGACCACGAACACCGTGGTCTTGGCGATCTGGTCCCGCCGCACGTCGTTCGCCTCGAGCAGCCGGTCGAGGTTGGTGAAGATCTGCCGGAGCTGGCCGTCGAACCCATCGACGAGTCCCCCGTCGTCGATGCCGATCTGGCCCGAGATGCAACACCAGTCGCCTGCTCTGAACAGCGGTGAGTACGGCAGCCCCGCCATGTGGATCCTCCTGGTCGACGTGTCCGCATCGTACCGGCCCCGGCGATGTGGATCGGAGGGCCGCCAGGGCTAGCTTCGTGGCCCGTGACCACGCGCCAGCACACCCACGACGACGACGCATCGCACGGCCGGCTCTGGACTCCTGGACGGACGTTCGACCGCCGCGGCCTGCTGCGCGGCGGACTCGGACTGGCGACCCTCGCCGGCGTCGCGGCGGCCTGCTCGGACGAGGGCCCTGCGGTCACCGATGGCGTGTCGTCGGGTCCGGAGCGGGCGCTCACCGCGCTGTTCCCCCGCGACATCGCCTACGTCGCGGCCGGGGTGTCGACCCGCCTGCCGTACACGCTGAGCGACGCCGAGGGCATCCCGCTCAGCTCCATCACGGGTCCGGTCGAGTTCCGGGTCAGCATCGACGGCGAGTCGGTGGGATCGCCGGTGTCGGTCGAGCCGCACGGCGATGGGGTGCCCCGCCCCTACCTGCCGCTCTACTTCGAGTTCCCCGATCCCGGCGTCTACGACGTCGAGACCGAGTACGACGGCCTGTCGCTGAACTCGCAGGTGCAGGTCATGGCGGCGGACGAGGTCCAGCAGCCACTCGTCGGCTCACCGCTGCCGAGCGCAATCACCCCCACGCTGCAGCAGACCTTCGACGTGAACCCGATCTGCACCCGGACACCGACGTGCCCCTTCCACGAGGTCAACCTCGCGGACGTGATCGGCACGGGGCGCCCCGTCGCCGTGCTGCTCGCGACGCCGGCGTACTGCCGGACCACGGCGTGCGGACCGATCCTCGACATCCTCATCGAGGTCGCGGGCGGCCGCGACGATCTGGTCGTCATCCACTCCGAGGTCTACAAGGACCCGAAGTCCGTGACCGACCTCGCGGACGCCGTGCTCGCGCCGCTGCCCGAGACCTACGACATGACCTTCGAGCCGTGCCTCTTCGTCACGGACTCGGCGGGCGAGCTCGTGGTGCGGGGCGACATCGTCGTCGACCGGACCGAGATGCAGGAGATGCTCGCGCTGGCCGTCTGACCCTTCGCCGGTCCGGACAAACTGTCACACCCTTCCCTCTACAATCGAACGCATGTTCGAGGCGGGAGAACCCGAGGACGACCAGGCGAGCGAGGCGCCAGCGGGTCCGTCTGACGCGTCACCACAGGCGCTGCTCGGCGCGTGTGTCACCGCGGCGTCGGGTGCACTCGAGGTTGCTGCGGCGGTGCCGGTCGCGTCGTTGGACGGTCCTGCGTTGCGAGAGCTGGTCGTCGAGCTGGAGTCATCCCGCGCTCGGCTCGACGCCGCCGAAGCCCATGCACTCGCCGAGTTGGACCGGCGCCGTCACACCGATCTGCGGTTGGGCGCCACCACCTCGAAATGGCTCGCCCGTGAGGCGCACCTGCCCGCAGGTGTCGCACGCGCCCGGTTGTCGCTCGCGAACCGACTCGCCACGGACCTGGCGGTCGTCGACGAGGCGCTGGTCGACGGAACGATCGGCACCGACCACGCCCGCGTGATCGCCGCGGCCGTGAACGAACGGAACATCGACGCACTCGCCGACGTCATCCCCGACCTCATCGCCGCGGCCGGAGCGATGGTCTTCGACACCTGGAAAGACCACGTCCGCGCACTCGGCGAACTCGCCGATGCCGACGGCCCCCACGACCCCGACGCCGACCTCTTGAAGAACCAGCTCCACCTCTCCGAATCCGACGCGTTCGGACTCCTCAAGGGCGAGTTCACCGCAGACCGGTTCATCACCATCCACGACACCCTCAACGCCATCGCGGATGAGCTCTTCCTCGAGTACTCCCGAGACGCGAAGGCGTCGAATGGTGAGTTGCCCGTCCCGCCACGCCGGACGCTGATGGCACTGGCCCTGGAGGAGATGGCCCGACGAGCGAACAGCACCGACCCGGCATCCAGTGTCGGACCGAAAGTCGAAGCGCGACTCACCCTGCTCGCCGCACCCACCGGCCCAACCGCGACGCCGCCAGAGCACCTCGAGCTCTGGGGCATCCACCACCACCTGCTCGGACCGCTCCCCGCCAACGCCGTCGGACACCTCCTCTGCGACGCCGACTTCGTCGCCACCCTCATCGACGCCACCGGTGTGCCGCTCGACCAAGGACGCGAAGAACGCCTCGCGACACCCGAACAGAAGACCGCGCTCGAAGCACGCGACGGGAACTGCGACTTCACCGGCTGCGACGCCCACCTCGCATGGCTCGACGCCCATCACGTCCGCTACTGGCGCCACAACGGCCCCTCCGACCTCGACAACTTCGTGCTGCTGTGCCGACGCCATCACCGCGTGGCTCACCGCAACGGCTGGAGCGTCGAACTCACCCCCGACGGATGGACCATCTGGACCACACCCTCAGGCCACCGCTTCTGGGG
>JAFAFN010000311.1 GCA_023423475.1 Actinomycetes bacterium
ACCCAGGGCCGACCGGTGCGACGGTGCTTCAGGTACGGCGCCAGCTGGTTCCGGACGTGCTCGGCTTGTGTGCCGACGCAGACCTCGATGCCGGCGTCACGGAGCCGCTGGAGCCCGGTGCCGGCGACACGGGGGTCGGGATCCTCGATGCCCACCACGACCCGCACGACACCTGCGGCGATGATCGCGTCGGCGCAGGGGCCGGTCCGCCCGGTGTGGCTGCAGGGTTCGAGCGTCACGTAGAGGGTGGACCCGTCCGCCGCCGAGCCGGCTGCGTCGAGCGCGACGACCTCGGCGTGCTCACGACCCGGTTCACGCGTGGCGCCCTCGAACAGCTGACCGTCGGGCGTGCGAAGAACTGCGCCGACCCACGGGTTGGGCGGCGTCACGCAGCGCACGCGCGACGCCGCGGCGACCGCTCTGGTCATGCACTCGCGATCGGTCGCGTCGGTGGCGGAGGGGATGCTCATCCGGGCTCCACCGTACCCGAGCGGAGCCAGGTCGGTCGAATCTCAGCCGGTCGTCGACAATTCGACCGCCGCGGTCGCGGACTCCGACCGGTGGCGGGGGTCAGGAGCTCCGGACGTCGCTGTGCGACGTCCGTCCCGCCATCACCGCGAGCGCCTCGGGCACCACGTCGATCACTGCGTCGAGCATCGCCACCGAGCCCTCCGGGTCGCCAGCGACGTTCAGGATCAGCGCGGAGCCCCGTGTGCCGGCGACCGACCGGGAGAGCCGCCCGAGCGGGCCGATCGCCCTGATCGCATCGGCGAGGCCGGGGGCGTCACGGTCGAGGATCCGCTTCGTGGCCTCGGGGGTGATGTCCCGGGGACCGAACCCGGTGCCGCCGGTGGTCACGATGAGCCCGTTGAAGCCGTAGGCCATGTACGACAAGGCGTTCGAGACCTCTTCGACGTCGTCGGGCACGACTCGACGCTCGATCACGTCGAAGCCCGCCTCGGTGAGTCGCTCGAGGAGCGACACGCTGCCGCGGTCCTCGTCCTCACCGGACTCGACCCCGTCGGACACCGTGAGCACCTTCGCCTGCTGGGGGCCGAGCTCGACCATCGTGTCTCCTGTCGTTGGCGGGTTCCTGGTGGACACCGTCGATGGTACCGGCGGGTCAGGGCTCGGATCGGCGGTAGCGGAAGATGCACATGCCGTCGGTCGACGCCGCCTGGGGCAGCAGGATCGCGCCGCGCCCCCACGGCGCCCAGGGCGCCGGTGGGCGCTCGAGGGGGACCAGGTCCGGTCGGGACGTGGCGAGGTGCTCGTCGACACCGATGCTCTCGCGCTCGCTCAGCGTGCAGACGCTGTAGACCAACGTGCCGCCCGGCGCCACGAGCGAGGCTGCGACGTCGATCAGCCGTCGTTGCAGCTCGGCCAGGCGGCCGGGAGCGGATGGCTCGAGTCGCCAGCGGGCATCTGGCCGTCGGCGGAGGACGCCGAGACCGGAGCACGGCGCGTCGAGCAGCACGACGTCGGCCGATCCCTGGCGGAACGGCGCAGCGGCAGCGTCCGCGACCACCGGGTGGACCAGGTCCGCTCCCAGTCGGGTGGCGTTCGCTGCGATCAGCCCGACGCGCTGCGCCTGGAGATCCGCCGCGACGACGGTCGCGCCCGTTCGGGCGATCGCCGTGGCCTTGCCGCCCGGCGCGGCGCAGAGGTCGAGCACCAGCTGACCCGCACCGCCGCCGGCGAGCTCGGCGACCCATTGCGAGGCGAGGTCCTGGACGTAGCCGTCCGCCCTGCGGGTCACCTCGGGGGCCTGGTTCATCTCTCGAAGGGCCGCATCAGCGACGTCCTCGCCCAGGTCCTCCCGCAGCAGGTCGATGATCCAGTCCGGGTAGGACAGCTCGGTGCGGACGTCCGGTGCCTCGGTCGGTGCCGAGGCCACCTTGCGCAGCACGGCGTTGACGAGTCCACGGAACCGCTTCGGCGAACTCTGCACCGTCGCGGCCACCGCCGCGTAGTCGGGCACGTCGTCACGGAAGGCGATCTGGTACGCGCCCAGGCGCAGCGCACGCCGTGCAGGACCCGGTGGATCCGAGCTCAGGAAGCGGTCGACGAGGTGGTCGCAGCTCCGCCGACGCCGCAGCGTGCCGTAGACCAGGTCGGTGACGAACGCCCGGTCCTGCTCCGTCAGGTCCGATCGTCCGAGCACCGCCGACAGCGCGAGGTTCGCGTAGGCACCGTCGTCCTCGACACGCGCCAGGACCTCGAGCGCGACCCGACGGGCATCCGCGCCGACCTCGGACACGGCGCCGCCAGCTGCCCCGTCGCGTGTCACGCACCCAGCCGATCGCCGGTCGGCCGTGCACCGTGCGCCCAGGCCGCTGCCTCGGTGCGGGCCTTGCCCTCCGCCTGCACGACGGTGAGATCGATCTCACCAGTGCCGCACGCCACCGTCAGCGGGCCGACGAACGTGCCGGGCTCGGCACCGCCGGAGCGCTCCGACGCGAGCGAGGCGGCGTGGATCTTGAACCGGCCACCCCGCCACGTCGTCCACGCACCACCCACGCGGACCACACGCAGGATCTCCTCACACGTCCTGGACCAGTCGATCTCGAGCTCGGCCGGACTGAGCTTCGCCGCGTAGGTGACACCGTCGTCCGGCTGCGCGACAGGTGTCGGCAGCTCTGCGGACAGGGTGTCGACCAGCAGCTCGGTGCCCGTGTGCACCAGACGTCCGCGGAGCTCGTCCGCGGTCTCGAACGGTCCAATGCCGAGCCGGCGCGATGCGTAGACGGCACCGGTGTCCAGGCCCTCCTCGACCGCCATGACGCAGACCCCGGTCTCGTCGTCGCCGGCGAGGATCGCCCGCTCGACCGGCGCCGCGCCACGCCAGCGCGGCAGCAGCGAGAAGTGGAGGTTCACCATCGGCAGCACCGCCAGCAACGGCGGCCGGATGATCCGGCCGTAGGCCACCACGACACCGAGGTCCGCGCCGACGTCGGCTGCAGCGGACGGGTCGTCGACGACGTCGAGACCCAGCTCGAGTGCCGCGGCCTTCACCGGGCTCGGCGACGTGGTGCGTCCGCGGCCACGGCGCTTGTCGGCGCCCGAGACGACCAGGACGATCTCGTGACCGGCGGCGTGCAGGGCGCGCAGCGGCGTGGCGGCGATCTCCGGGGTCCCGAAGTAGACGAGCTCCACGCTCAGCGGAGCTTGAAGAAGGACCGCTTGGGCTCGGACGCGGCCGGCAGCTCGTCGCCCGCCATCGCACGCTCGCGCAGTGCCCGCTTGGCGTCCCGACGCTGTTCGTCGTCGAGTCGCTCGAGCAGCAGCACCCCGTCGAGGTGGTCGAGCTCGTGCTGCACGACTCGGGCGAAGAACTCGTCGGCCTCGAACGAGACGTCGTTGCCGTCGAGGTCGATGCCGGTGACGTGGATCTGCTTCGGACGCACGATGTCGAAGGACATCCCCGGCACCGACAGGCAGCCCTCGTGGAACTCCCACTCCCCCGTCGACTCGGTCACCACCGGGTTGATCAGCACCTGGCCGCCGTCGCCGGCACCGAGGTCGTAGACGAAGAAGCGCTTCTGCACGCCCACCTGGGGCGCCGCCAGGCCCAGTCCGGGGGCGTCGTACATCGTGTCGAGCATGTCCTCGGCCAACTTCACCAGCCGCTCGTCGATGT
>JAFAFN010000320.1 GCA_023423475.1 Actinomycetes bacterium
ACCACCACCCCGCGAGGAACAGGATCGAGAGCACCGACAGCGCGGCGCCCACACCGGACACCGCGGTGGAGCGCACCGGGATCGCCGTCGTGGGCAGGGTGATCCCGCCGTCGGGTGACGACAGCTCGATGCGCAGGAGCGACTCCCCGGGGGCTTGGACCTCGACGGGCAGGTCGATCCGGTTCTCGCCGGGGTGCAGGACGATCTCCCTGGTCTCACCGCCCTCGATGTCGAGGCGCGGCGAGCGGGTCCGCATCACCAGGGTGACATCGAAGGGCAGTCCGTTGCGGAACCGCAGAGGGATCGGGTTGGCCTGGCTGGTCACCACGACGCTGCGTGACGGAGGGAGCTCGATGGCGGCGAGGTTGCCCGAGATGCCGGTGCGGATGGTGGCGTGGAGCGTCTCGCGCTCGGCCGCGTCGAGGGACGCGGCGACGCTCTCGGCGTTGAGGTCGTCCCAGACCGACAACGCCGGATCGGCGGTGCCGACCATCGACCGGTAGGCCTGGAGCTGACGCAGCGACTCCTTCGCCTCGGTCGCGGCCGGGCGCTGGTCGGGCGCGGCCCGCGGCGCCAGTGCGACCTCGGTCCCGGGGTCCTCGGCCGTCGGCGGTGCAAGGGCGTCCCCGTCGGGTGCCGCGACCAACGGCGCGTCCTTCGCGGTCAGCGCGGGGGTCAGCGCATCGATGACCTCGGGATCGGTCGACGGGGGCACGACGATCGCCGACGCGCGACGTTGCGGACCGCCGTCCTCCCGGGCGGTGAACCACGACGACATGAGGACGGCGGCCACCTGGTGGGCCCGGATGCCCGGTTCGACGTCGCCGTCGACGAGCAACGTGGCCAGGTCCTCGTCGTAGGCCAGCACCTGCATGCCGTCGCCACCGGCGAGGTTCATCGGCCGGGTCACGGCATCGAGGTCGTCGACGCCGTCGGCTGCGCCGAGGTCGAGCCTCGAACGGGGGACGAGCAGCGACTGGGTCCCCCAGCCGCGGAAGACGCCGAGCGCCTGCTCGCTGACCGTGTCGTCGAGCGCATAGGTGGCGGTGACGGGGGTCCTGCCCGTGACCTCGGTGGCGACGGCCACGCCCAACAGGAGCTGCCCGGCGAGCACGTCGGTGGCACCAGCGGTCACCAGTCCTCCCGCATCGACGCCGACGTACGGGCGTCCGAGCAGGTGGTTCTCCACCGGGCTGCCCGACCGTTGCCCACCGCCGCCCGTGCGCGGGGCCAACGCGTCGAGCACGCCGTCGGCCCAGAACTCGTCGACCGAGGTCAGCGCCTCGATCGTGTTCGGTCGTGCGGCGACGAGCAGCGGCGCCGAGGGGACCTGCGACAGGAGCGAGCCGGCCCGGGTCAGCTGCTCACGATCGGTGGGGTCGATCGCGGCGGAGCCGTCGGGGGCGATGGCCGGCGGGGAGTCGAGGGGCAACACGAGGCTGACGCGCAGCGGCTCGGCGGCCACGTCGGTGCCGTCCCGGTCGGGGTCGGGCAGTCGGTTCAGGAAGACGACCTCGGTCCACAGCACGGTGCCGCCGGCATCGGTGAGCACGAGGTCGACCGGGTGGATGCCGGGGTTGGGCAGGAGCACCCGCTCGGAGCTCGAGCGCTGCGCGCGGATGGGGATGCTGAGGGTCGATCCATCGGCCGGGTCGCCCAGGTCGGTGAATGGCATCGTGACCGAGCTCTGCAGGATGCGTCCCGCGGACTCGCCGTCGATGATGCGTCGCACCTGGTCGCGCAGGTCCTCGCCGCGGCTCGGGACCAGCGACTGGTGGATCGTCCAGGTGAGCTCCGCACCCTCGGGCAGACGGTCGGTGGGAGCGAAGTCGACCTTGAACTCCCCGTCGGACGCGACCCACGGACTGACGGCGGTGACCTCGAGCGGGCTGGACGCAGGTGTGTCGGTCGGTTCCTGGCGAGCGCCGGCGGTGAGCGCCGCGACCTCGCCGGTCGAACCGAACGGGACGACCCCGACCAGGACGGTGAGCAGGGCCAGGAGCTTGGCGGTGCGGCCGATCACGGAATCGGTCGCGACAACACGACGAGGTCCGTGGGCGTCAGCTCGAATCCGAGGTGGCGGTACAGGTCGAGCGCACGCTGGTTGTCGTACTGGGTGTTGACCAGCATCCTTCTGACCCGTCTCCGTGCTGCCCAGCGCAGTGCATCGACGACGAGGCTACTGCCGACCCCCCGGCCGGATCGTGTCGGCTCGGTGGCGAGGCGCTGCAGGAAGCTCTGCTCGCCCGCACGTCCGGTGACGGCGTAGCCGACGACCTCGCCGTCGAGCTCGGCGACCCGGAACCGGCTGCGGGGTGTGGCGTCGATCGCCTCGTCGAGGCCCGTGCGGTCCAACCGCCAGAACGCCGGGAACGCCCTGGCGTCGACGCGCAGCGCGGGCTCGTGGTCGTGGCGGCGGGCGCGGCGCAGTCGCAGCTGCGGGTCGGCGGGCGTCGCGATGGGCAACGACCGCAGGTCGTGCGCCGAGAGGTCGTGCGAGAGCACGCGGAGCCGGTCGTACTCGACGAAGCCCGCCTCGATGAACGGCGTGGCCTCGATGGTGTGCAGCGCCGAGGTGATGATCGAGGTGTAGCCGTCCGCCGCCAGGCGCTCCGCGCAGCGCTGGAGCCCGTCCACGGTCGGACGCAGGTGGTCCGGCAGCAGCGCCAGATAGGCAACCGTGGGGTCCGGGTGCCACGGGCCCACGCGGTACCGCTCGTCACCGAGCGTCACTGTCTGGCGCGTGCTCATGGTGTCGATCAGGTTAGGTCAGGGTGTCGCGGGACTGGGGGGAGCGACCTCGCGCATGGGTACGATCGCTGCGATGGCGGTGCTCCTCTACTCGGACGATCGATTCCGCGAGCACGACACGGGTCCGCACCACCCCGAGCGACCCGCACGGATCGGCGCGGTCGAGCTGGGACTCACCGAACACGGGCTGTCCGACGCGCTGGTGCGGGTCGAGCCCAGGGCCGCGACCGACGACGAGCTCCACCTGGTGCATCCCGAGCGCTACGTGTCGAGCATCGAGCGGTTCGCCGCAGGCGGGGGAGGTCATCTCGACGCCGACACGATCGTGTCGACGCGCTCCGCCGAGGTCGCCCGGCTCGCCGCAGGAGCCGGCGTCGACGCCGTCGAACGACTGCGTGCCGGCGAGGCCGACGCCGCGTTCCTCGCGGTGCGGCCGCCGGGACACCACGCGACCGCCACCCGGTCGATGGGCTTCTGCCTGTTCAACAGCGCCGCGGTCTGCGCGGCGGCACTGGCCGAGACCGGAGCGAAGGTGATGGTGGTCGACATCGACGCCCACCACGGCAACGGGACCCAGGACATCTTCTATGACCGTGGCGACGTGACCTACGTGTCGTGGCACCAGGACCCGCTCTACCCCGGCACCGGGCACGCCGAGCAGTGGGGCACCGGCGACGGGGTCGGCGCGACGCTGAACCTGCCGATGCCGCCCGGCGCGACGGGCGAGCACTACCGCCGCTCGGTCGAGGAGATCGTCGCACCGCTCGCGGAGCGCATCGGCGTGGACTGGTTGGTCATCTCCGCCGGCTACGACGGACATGTGCACGACCCCCTGACCGATCTCGGTCTGACGTCGGGCGACTTCGCGGACCTGACCCTCGACCTGCTGCAGCTGGTCGAGCCGGGTCACGTCGTGGTCTTCCTCGAGGGCGGCTACGAGCTGCGTGCCGTCGCTGACTCCTCGGCGGCCACGGTCGCCGCGCTGCTGGGGGATCGGCTCCACCCGGAGGCGCCGAGCTCCGGCGGACCGGGGTCCGAGGCGGTCCGCCACGTCTCGGCGATCCGTCACAGGCTCGACTGATGCTGCCGAGCGCCGTGGTCCCGGCGATCGAGGCGGCTGCTCCGGTGACCCGACGCTTCGCCGAGGCCGGCCACCGTCTGTACCTGGTCGGCGGCATCGTGCGCGACCTGCTCGCCGGCCGCCCGGTGCGGCGCCAGGACCTGGACCTCACCACCGATGCCGAGCCGGCGACGGTCAAGCAGCTCGTGTCCCCGATCGCGACGTCGGTGTGGACCCAGGGCGAGCGCTTCGGGACGATCGGTTGCATCGTCGAGGGGCAGGACCTCGAGATCACGACGCACCGGGCCGAGTCGTACTCCGGCGCGACGCGCAAGCCGACGGTCGCCTTCAGCGACGACGTGGTGGCCGACCTCTCGCGCCGGGACTTCACGGTCAACGCGATCGCAATCGAGGTCACCTCGCCCGAGCCGCGACTGATCGACCCCTTCGACGGCGCGGGGGACCTGGCCGCCGGCGTGCTGCGCACGCCGCTCGACCCGGCGGTGTCGTTCTCCGACGATCCACTGCGGATGCTGCGGGCCGCCCGCTTCGTCGCGAGCTTCTCGTTGTCGCCGGTGCCCGAGCTGGTGGACGCGGTGATCGACATGCGCGAGCGGCTCTCGATCGTGTCGACGGAGCGGATCCGCGACGAGCTCGAGAAGCTCCTGCGCGTCGCAGCACCCGAGGCAGGCCTCGAGTTCCTCGAGCGGACCGGACTGCTCGCGCTGGTTCTCGCCGATCTGTCGTCCCGTTCGCTCGAGCCGGATGCGCTCGGCTGCCACGCCGACGCGTTGCGGCACACGTTCGCAGCGGTCGCCGCGGCGCCACCCGGCGGCGCGGCCCGTCGGGCCGCGTTGCTCGGGCCGGCGCTCGGGCCCGCACTCGGTTCGGTCGGCACCGGGACCAACGGAAGCGGGATCGAGGGCACGCCCGAGGACGAGGGCAGCGAGTCCCGACCGGCGCTCGAGGCGCGACTTCGGGATCTCAGGTTCAGCAACGACGCCGTGGCCGAGGTGGTCGCGGTGACGGGCGCCTACGACACGCTGCGCGACGCACTGGCGGACCCCCGCCCCAGCCCGGGTGCCGACAACCCCGATGCCAGCGCGGCGGCGCTGCGTCGGCTCGTGCTCGCCTCGGGTGGCCGGGCCGACACCGTGCTCGGGGTCGCCCGCGCCGAGGCCGCGGCCCGTCGAGGGGTCGACGATGGTGAACTGGCCCGGCGCGTTGACGGTCTCGGGCACCGCCTGGCCGAACTGGCACGGAACGAGGACCTCGACGACCTCGAGCCGGCGGTCGACGGCGATGCGGTGATGGCGCGGCTCGGACTGCGGCCGGGCCCCGACGTCGGCGCAGCCCTGGCCCACCTTCGTCGACGTCGGATCGACCTCGGGCCTCGCGACGCAGCGGTCGAGCTCGACGACGTCGAGGGGTGGTGGACCGAACGGCATGCCGCGACGACGGCAGCGCCGTCGGACGAGGCGGACCGATCGGGGCGCGACGTCCCCTAGCGTGGGAGCTCGAGCACGTTCCCGCGATCGTCGCGGGTAACCACAAGGAGCGGACCATGGCTGGAATCGTCGTCGGGGTGGACGGATCGGAGCACTCGGTCGACGCATTGCGCTGGGCGGCCGCCGAGGCTCGCCTCCGCGACGTGACGCTCAAGATCGTCGCCTCGTTCTCGGCGTCGATCATCAGCACCGGCTACGAGGTCGCGAGTCCCGACCCCTCCGATCTCGCCGCGGCGTCCAACACGATGCTGGGCGCAGCGATCGACACCGTGCGCGAGTCGGGCGAGCTCGACGGCGTCGACATCGTCACCGAGGCGCTCGAAGGGCACGCGGGGGAGCAGCTGATCCGGCTGTCCGAGGACGCGGACCTGCTCGTCGTCGGTGCCCGCGGTCACGGCGGGTTCCTCGGTCTGCTGATGGGTTCGGTCACGACCTACGTCGTGAACCACGCGCTCTGCCCCGTCGTGGTCGTTCGCACGCGGGACTGATCCGCTCGCGGGCGGCGCCGCCCGTGCGGGTCGGTCAGGTGCCCGCTCTCGCTCGGGTCGGTCAGGTGCCCTCTTTGCGAGCGCGGACGATGACCGTGCTCGGCACCCAGTCGGCGAGCGACGACGAGTGGATGCTGCGGCGATCCTCGACCGGAGCCGGCTCGACGACCGCGTCGACACGGAAGTTCGACCGGATCAGCGTCGTGAACACGTCGCCGATCTGATGCACGTGCGTGACACCTTCGTCCCCACCCGCGCGCCAGGCGAGGGGGTGGTCGCTCCACGAGGTGCGGGTCAGGTACGGCGTCTGCTGCTCGTCGGTCTCGGCCTCGAGCATCATCGAGAACGGATGCGGCAGTGACATGACGAGCGCGGCGTCGGGCTTCATGATGCGGTGCAGCTGGCGGAACACCCGACCGAGGTCCTGCACGCCGCTGAGGGAGTAGACCGCCACGACGAGCTCGATGCTGTCGGCGCGGATGAAGGCGAGGTCGGCGAGGTCGCTGTGGTGGAACTCGACCTTGACCTCCGCGATGTCGGCGCCGTGGCGGGCCTGTGCCAGTCGGGCGGTGGACGACTCGACCGAGATGACCCGGGCGCCACGGCGAGCCAGCGCGATCGATGCGGCGCCGGCCCCACAGCCGAGGTCGAGCACCCGTCGACCCTCGATGATCCCGACCGATGCGAGCAGCTTCTCGATGGTGGCGTCGTCGAGGTCGGGTCCGAACTGGACGACGTCGGTGGGCACGTCGGCACCGTGGGGGTAGCTGGCCGCCGGCAGCTGCGGCGCCGCGACGCCCGCGCGGACCAGCGTGGGGCGAGCATCGAGGTTGCCGGCGGAGGGGTGACGACGAGGCGCGGGGAGGTGCGAGATCGAGTCGGACATCGATGCGAAGTCTGACCGAACCGACGGCGCCGATCGTGGATCCCACCCGGCGGCGGCCCGGCGTCACGCGGTCCCGGCGGTGGCTGCCGGCGGTAGCCTTGGCGACCGTGCCGTTCCTGCAGCCGGAGTCCCCCGGACGCCCCGGTCGATCCCCCGGAAGCGTCGACTACCGCTTCGCGCGGCGTCAGCTGCTGCACCGGTACCGCTCAGGTGAGCTCGACCGCTCCGACGTCTGCGACGCGCAGGCCGAGCTCATGCGGATCGCGCTCAACTGCTCGCAGGGTTCGACGGCCGCCTGCCCGGTCTGCACCGAGCGGAAGCTCCGGGTGGTCCGCTTCGTCTTCGGCCCGCGGATGCCCGCAGGCGGTCGGCCGGTCGCGACCAGGGCCGAGCTGCGGAAGCTCGCCACCGAGCGAGCAGGGCGGGTCTGCTACACCGTCGAGGTCTGCACGGCGTGCCGGTGGAACCACCTGCTGCAGGTCGCGCCGCTCTCCGGCGCCGATCGCAGCTGACCGACGGCTGCACCCCCTTCTGGTCGCGACGCCTGGCCTGACGGCGGGCTCAGCACCGCTGGGACTCCGAGCGCCCGACGGACCAGACTGTTTCGATGGCCGAACGACGACGCAGCATCTTCTGGCGCCTGCGTCGCCTCGGCTACGTGGTGCTGGTGCTGGCCGTCGTCGCCGTCGGTGGACTGTGGATGGCCCTCAACACGATCGACCTGCCGCCGGCAAAGCGCTCGGCCGAGACGACCTTCGTGTGCAACATCGAGATCGCCGACGGCGAGTGCGACTTCCAGAACTCGATGGCGCACCTGTCCGCCGCCGAGGACCGGGTCAACGTCGACTACGACGACCTGCCCCCGGTGCTTGTCCAGGCGGTGCTCGCCGGCGAGGACCGCAAGTTCTTCGACCACTCGGGCATCGACCCGGTCGGCATCGGTCGTGCCTTCTACCAGTCGGTGCTGGGTGACAGCGCCTCGCAGCAGGGTGGTTCGACCATCACCCAGCAGTACGTGAAGCTCACGTACCTCACCTCGGAGCGCTCGATGGAGCGCAAGCTCCGAGAGGCCGTCCTGGCGGTGAAGCTCGAGGGCGAGCTCGACAAGCGGGACATCCTCACCCGCTACCTCAACGAGATCTACTTCGGCCGTGGTGCCTACGGCGTCGAGGCCGCGAGTCGCACCTACTTCGGCATCGGCGTCGAGAACCTGCAGCTGCACCAGGCGGCGTACCTGGCGGGGCTCATCCGGTCCCCGAACCGTGCGGACCCGACGCTCGACCCCGAAGAGGCGTCGCGGCGCCGCTCGACGGTGCTCGCGGGCATGGTGATCGAGGACTACATCACCCAGGAGCAGGCCGACGCGGCGGACGCCGTGCCGTGGGTGTGGGAGCCGACGGCGCCCGACGGCACCCCCCAGACGATGACCGTGCTGCCGAAGGCGGCCGAGAAGACCGACCTGGGCAAGGTCGACGACGCCGAGATCGGCGGCGAGTACTGGATCGACCTGGTGCGCCGTCAGCTGCGCGAGCGCTTCGGTGCCGGCGCCGAGACCCAGGGCCTGCGGGTGTACACGACCTTCGACCCCGAGATGCAGCGTCAGGCGTACGAGTCGGTCACCGACAACCTCAACCGCGACGACGGACCCTCGGGCGCGCTCGTCGCGGTGGACGACCGAGGACAGGTGCGTGCCATGGTCGGCGGCACCGACTTCACCAACAACAAGGTGAACCTGGCACTCGGCAAGGAGGGCGGCGGCTCCGGTCGTCAGCCGGGCTCGACCTTCAAGCCCTTCGCCCTCGCCGCGTTCATCGAGGAGGGCTACTCGACGGAGTCGCTCTACAAGTCGCCGCCGACGACGCAGTTCCCGGGCGTCTACACCGAGCCGGGCAAGCTCTGGTCGCCGCGGAACTTCAAGAAGGCCGACCAGGGCGTGCTCACCGTCGAGGAGGCGACCTGGAAGTCGTCGAACACGGTCTACGCCGGCATCGTGAACCTGATCACCCCGCAGCGCCTCGCCGAGATGGCCAGCCGCCTGGGCGTCGAGGCGGAGCTCTCACCCGACTACGCGCTCGTGCTCGGCACCGGCGAGGTCTCGGTGCTCGACATGGCGTCGGCCTACTCGACCTTCGCGGACCGTGGACAGCACATCGACCCGTACTTCATCCGACGTGTCGAGAGCGCGGACGGCGAAGTGCTCTTCGACGCCGCGGCCGAAGTCACCCCCGAGCAGGTCATCAGCGAGGGCGTCGCCGACACCGTGAACTCAGTGCTCGGCGGCGTGCTCGTGAAGGGCACCGGCGCGAGCGCCAACATCGGCACCGTCGCCGCCGGCAAGACCGGCACCACGACCGACTCCAAGGACGCCTGGTTCGTCGGGTACACCTGCACCCTGACCGCCGCGGTGTGGATGGGCTACGAGCAGCCCGAGGCCATGGAGGAGTTCAAGGGCGAAGAGGTCTCCGGCGGCACCTGGCCGGCGCGGATCTGGCACGACTTCATGTCCGAGGCGACCGAGGACGACGACTCCGACTGCGAGTTCCCGACCACCGACGCCGGTCAGCGCCTGGTGAACCAGAACCTGGAATGGGCCCGCACGACGACCACCCTGCCGTCGCGGAGCTCGACCACCACGTCGACGCCCGGCTCCGGATCGACCACGTCGGTGCCGCGCAGCTCGACCACCGCGCCGACGACCACGGCCGCGCCGACGACGACCGCCGCGCCGACCACCACGGCCGCGCCGACGACGACGGCCCCGCCCGCAGCTCAGCAGGGCGAGCCGTCGGGCGGTCCCTGAGCGGACCCCGCGCGAGCGGGTGGATCCACCCCTTGGCACGTGGGCGGGCCTGTCGTAGGCTCGTCCTCGACGGCCGGCAGCTACAGGGCGCTGGACCTGACAAGGAGGCCAGAGATGGCTGGAGCGACTCGTACCACCGTCCCGATGGTGAGCACTCGCAAGGTGCGATCCGGATCGGATCCACTGGTCATGGTGACCGCCTACGACGCGCCGGGTGCACGCATCGCGGACGAAGCGGGCGTCGACATGATCCTCGTCGGCGACTCCGTCGCCATGGTCGTGCTCGGCTACGACGACACCCTCCAGGTCACCACCGAGGACATCGCGCACCACACCGCCGCGGTCGCCAGGGCCAAGCCCTCGTCGCTGATCGTCGGTGACCTGCCGTGGATGAGCTACCACGTCTCGGTCGAGGACACCGTCCGCAACGCCGCCCAGCTCATCCGTGCGGGCGCGCAGTCGGTGAAGCTCGAGGGCGGCGTGCGTCGCGTGCCGATGATCGAGGCCCTCGTGAGCGCCGAGATCCCGGTGATGGGTCACCTGGGACTGACCCCGCAGTCGGTGCACGCCATGGGCGGCTTCAAGGTGCAGGGCAAGGACTCCCAGGCGGCGCTCCAGCTGGTCGCGGACGCCAAGTCGCTGCAGCACGCCGGGTGCTTCGCGATCGTGCTCGAGGGCGTGCCCGACCAGGTCGCCCGCATGGTCACCGACGCACTCGACATCCCCACGATCGGCATCGGTGCCGGTGTGCACTGCGACGGCCAGGTGCTCGTGTTCCACGACGTGCTCGGCATCGAGGACCGCGTCGCCCCCAAGTTCGTGCGCCGCTACGCCTCGCTGAAGGACACCGCCGTCGAGGCGATGACCAACTACGCGGCCGACGTCCGCTCGGGCGCCTTCCCGGGCGAGGCCGAGAGCTACCACCTGAACGCAGAGCAGTCCGAGGCGCTGGCGCTCTACGGCTCGGTCCCGAGCTGATCCGAGCTCGTTGTCACACCCACCGGGCACAGTGGTGGGTGGACCTCGACCTCGTCATCCACACGAGCCGTTTGGTCGTCGACCCCCGGTCGGCGTCTAGACTCGTGCGGTCGTGCCCGACGACCGATCGTCACCGATCAGCGCCGGGCCCGGCCACAGCAACACCCTGTCCTGCAGATCGCAGGACCCTGACGGCCGAAGGGCCGAGGTCCAAAGGGAGGTAATCCACGTGGTCACTCGCGTGTACGAGTTGATGATCATCGTCGATCAGGACGTCGCCGACGCCGACGGCAAGGCGGTCATCGCACGCACCAAGGAACTGATCGAGGCCGATGGTGGCACCGTTCCGACCGTCGACCAGTGGGGTCGGCGTCGTTTCGCGTATGCCATCAACCACAAGAACGAGGGCGTCTACACGGTCCTCGAGATCGTGACGCAGGCCGCGAACCTCGACGAGGTCGACCGGTACCTCCGACTCGCGGACGAGGTCGTCCGCCACAAGCTGATCCGCCTGCCGGATGCCGAGGCTGCACGCCGCGGACTCCTCAGCGAGGCGGGCTGAGCCCGTAGGAGGACCCAATGGCCAACGGAAACACAGTCGAACTGATCGGGAACGTCACACGTGATCCCGAGCTGCGCTTCACCCCGAGCGGTGCTGCCGTGGCGAACTTCGGCCTCGCGGTGAACCGTCGCTGGATGAACCGCAAGACCAACGAGTGGGAAGAGGACGTCTCCTTCTTCGACGTCGTCTGCTGGCGCGAGCTCGCCGAGAACGTCACCGAGTCCCTCACCAAGGGCACCCGCGTGATGGTCTCGGGTCGACTCGACCAGCGCTCCTGGGACACCCAGGAGGGCGAGAAGCGCTCGAAGGTCGAGGTCGTCGCCGACGAGATCGGACCGAGCCTGCGGTGGGCGACCGCCCAGGTGACCAGGACAGAACGCCGCGAGGGCGGCGGCGGTGGCGGCGGGTTCGATTCCGCACCACTTCCCGCAGAACCCCCCGCTGGCGGGTACAACGATGATGAGGAGCCGTTCTGATGGCAAAGCCCCAGATGAAGCGTGGCCCGAAGGGCAAGGGCAAGGACGCAGGTCGCAAGTTCAAGAAGAAGGTCTCGATCCTCAACTCCGAGAACGTGGAGTACGTGGATTGGAAGGACGTCAACCTGCTGCGCAGGTTCGTGTCCGACCGCGCGAAGGTGCGGGCACGTCGTGTCACCGGCAACGACGTCCAGCAGCAGCGTGAGATCGCCCGTGCGATCAAGAACGCCCGAGAGATGGCGCTGATCCCCTACGCGAACCGCGTCACCACCCAGCGCGGCGGTCGTGGTGGCCGTGGCGACCGTGACGGCGACGACCGTGGGCGTCGTGAGCGTCCGGACCGCAACGAGGGCGCGTCCGAGGCTCCGGCCGAGGCGACGACCGAGTTCGCCGAGATCGACACCGCAGCCGTCGGCACCGAGACCGGTGGAGGTGACCAGTGAGCGCAGTGAAGGTCATCCTCCGTTCCGACGTCTCCGGGCTCGGCAAGCGCGGCGATCTCGTCGAGGTCTCCAAGGGCTACGTGCGCAACTTCCTCGAGCCCCGCGGTCTGGCGATCGCGGCCACCGAGGGTGCGCAGCAGCAGGCCGAGGCCATGCGTCGCTCGCGTGACATCAAGGACGCCCGCGACCGTGACTCCGCCACGCAGATCGCGACCGTCCTCGTCCCGAAGAAGATCGAGATCACCGCGAAGGTCGGTGGCAACGGTCGTCTCTTCGGCTCGGTGACCACCGCCGAGATCGTCGAGGCCGTGCTGGCGCAGACCGGCATCGAGCTCGACCGCAAGGATGTGCAGCTCGACGAGCACATCAAGGAGCTCGGTGAGCACCAGGCCACCGCGCACCTGCACGCCGATGTGCAGTTCCCGATCTCGCTCGTGGTGGTCGCCGCCGACTGAGTCGGCCACACCGCAGCAAGTTCCTTCACTCGAGCGTCGCCGGTCCGCCGGCGGCGCTCGATGCGTTTTCCAAGGGGTCCGCCGTCCACACTGTCCCACCCCTTGTGCACAGTGGAGGCGCTCGATCCCCGGCGTCATCCACAGGGGATCCACCGGAGTTTTCCCGGTTGTTCCCCTAGTGATCCCCAACCGCTTCGGCGGAGGATGGACGGCGATGTCCGAGGCACCTTCCAGCGGCGACGCGCCGCGACTCCGAGTCCCCCCACAGAGCATCGAGGCCGAGGAGTCCCTGTTGGGAGCGATGCTGCTGAGCGAGCAGGCGATCTCGGCGACGACCAACGTCGTCACCGCCGAGGACTTCTACAAGCCTGCTCACCGGCACATCTTCGACGCCATCCAGACGCTCTACGCGTCGGGTGAGGGCATCGATCCGGTGACCGTCGCCGAGGAGCTCGGCCGTGCCGAGGTGCTCGACGCCGTCGGCGGCTCGGCCAAGCTCGTCACACTCCAGGCGCGCACTCCGGCGATCACCAACGCGCTGCACTACGCCAAGATCGTCGAGGAGAAG
>JAFAFN010000362.1 GCA_023423475.1 Actinomycetes bacterium
TCCCAGGGCAGCTGCTGGGGTCGGCCGTCGTCACCGACGAGCAGCTCGTCCTTGGTGTAGATCGCGTCGGCCCGGTTCGTGAAGGCGAACTCGAACATCTTCGTCTCGGTGATCGCCTGGGTCGGGCACGCCTCGACGCAGAGGTCGCAGTGGATGCACCGCAGGTAGTTGATCTCGTAGACGAAGCCGAAGCGCTCACCTGGCGAGGTCGGATCCTCGGGATCGTTGTCGGCGCCGCGCACGTAGATGCACTTGGCCGGACAGACACCCGCGCACAGCTCGCAGCCGATGCACTTCTCCATGCCGTCCGCGTAGCGGTTCAGCACGTGACGGCCGTGGAAGCGCTCCGGCTTCGGGCGCGTCTGCTCGGGGTACTGCAGGGTGACCCTGCGGCCGGTGTCGGTGTGGACGCCGAACCACTTCTTGATGGTGACGCCGAATCCCTCGAGGTAGCCCATCAGCGCGACTCTCCTGAGGTCTCGAGCTCGTACTCACGCTTCGCCGCGGAGGAACGGATCGCGAGCTGCAGCAGTCCGGCGCCGACGGCGAACCCGACGATGCACGCACCGATCACCACGGCGAGGTTCCAACCCTGGTCGGCACCCACCCGCACCGCGACGAGCAGCAGCAGCCACCCGAGCGAGAACGGGATGAGCAGCTTCCAGCCGAGGTTCATGAGCTGGTCGTAGCGGAGTCGGGGCAGCGTGCCACGCAGCAGCACGAACATGCAGAGGAACACCATCACCTTCAGGAAGAACCAGATGAACGGGAGGATGTAGTCCGACACCCAGCCGGTGATCCCGAAGTCGGGGCCGGACGGGCCACCGAAGAAGAGCGTGACGATGATGGCGGACATCGTGACGGTGTTGAGGAACTCCGCCAGGTAGAACATCGCGAACCGGAACGAGGAGTACTCGGTCTGGAAGCCACCGACGAGCTCCTGCTCGGCCTCGACGAGGTCGAACGGCGGCCGGTTCAGCTCGGCGGTGCCGGCGATGGTGAAGATCACGAACGGGATGAGGCCGGTCATCCAGAGGTTCCAGCGGAACCCGGCCTGCTCGGCGACGATCTGGTTGGTCGACAGCGTGCCGGCGACGAGCAGCACCGAGGCGAGCGACAGGCCGAGGGCGGCCTCGTAGGAGACCATCTGGGCGGTGGCACGGACCGAGCCCAGCAGCGGGTACTTCGAGCCCGAGGACCAGCCGGCGAGCATGACGCCGTAGACGGCGATCGACGACAGCGCCAGGAACAACAGGATGCCCATCTGCGGATCCGCGACCTGCATGTAGGTCTGCTGCCCGAGGATCGTGACCACGCCGTCGTTGCCGTCGTTGAAGTTGCCGGCGATGGGGATGATCGTGAAGGTGCCGAACGCCGGGACGAGCAGCAGGAACGGTGCCAGACGGAACACGAAGCGGTCCGCCTTCTCGGGGACGAGGTCCTCCTTCAACAGGAGCTTCATGCCGTCCGCGAGGGTCTGGAACAGACCGAAGGGGCCCGCACGGTTGGGGCCGATGCGGTTCTGCATGTCCGAGACGAGCTTGCGCTCGAACCAGACCATGAGGATCACCGAGACGAGCAGGCCGACGAACCCGACGACGACCTTCAACAGGACCACGAGCAGCTGGTCCAGCCCGATGCCACCCGACAGGAGCGGGTCGCCGACCACACTGGTGAGCATCAGCCGACCTCCACCCTGATGTCGCACACGACGTCGTCCGCCGAGACGAGGACACCGGCGTCCGCACCGGCGAGATTGTGATGCAGCAGCGCCGAGCCCTTGGGCACGCCGCCGTCGACGACCGCCGGGACCGACAGGCTGCCGTTGGACGAGCTGACCGTCACCCTGGTGCCGGACTCGATGCCCAGCGGCGCGGCGTCCGCGGTGCCGAGGTGCAGTGCGGCAGCCGGGGCGAGCGAGGACGACGACTCGCAGTGCGAGATCGACGTGCCGTCGTCGTAGAGCGTCCGGTTCACGACGAGCCGCAGCGAGTAGGCGTTCTTCGGCTCGACGTGGGTGGGCTCGGGCGCCTCGAACGGCGCCGCCGCGAGGTCGAGCACGATGCCGTCGGCGTTGGCGGGACGGGCCAGCTTGGCGGCGGTCACACCGCGATGCAGCTTCGAGGTCGAGGTGAGCTCGGCCCACAGGGCCTCGGAGGAGCTCGCGCCCAGGTCGCCACCCAGTCGCTGGGCGAGCTCGGCGGCGATCATCCAGTCGGTCCGAGCCGTTCCGGGGGGCGTCACCTTCTGGTTGAGGACCGTGACGCGACCCTCGATGTTGGTGTGGGTGCCGTCGCACTCGGCGAAGCCGGCGACCGGCAGGACCACGTCGGCCTGGCGGGTCGAGTCGGTGAGGAACCGGTCGAGCGAGATGACGGTCTTCGCACCGGAGAGCGCCCGGCGGGCCAACGACCGGTCCGCGAAGTCGGCGAGCGGGTCGGCGCCCACGAGCACCAGCACATCGATGCGTCCGTCGGCGGCCGCTTCGAGGATGCCCTTGGCGTCGAGGCCCTTGGCGGACGGGACCGAACCCCACGCCTCGGTCCAGGTCGAGCGACCGTCCTCGAGCGAGACACGGCCCGGCAGGAAGCCGGGAGCGAGCCCGGCGTCGAGCGCACCGCGCACGTTGCCGCGCCGCAGAGCGACCAGGAACTTCGCACCCGGCACCGCGTCGCGCAGCGCGACGGCAGCGTCGACGACGGTGCCCGCGGACTCGGCGAG
>JAFAFN010000410.1 GCA_023423475.1 Actinomycetes bacterium
GCCACGTCGTGGACCTGCTTGCGGTCGACCGAGGACATGACCTCGAAGACCACGACCGCGTCGTCGTCCCGGACCTTGTCCGCCGCGCCCGTCACGAACTCCGTGAGCGCCTCGGTACGACGGCGGCGGATGTCGCCGACATCGACGACGACCTTGGCGTACTCGCGGCCAGCCGCCTGGCGCTGGAGGGCGTTGCGGCCGATCTCCTGGATCGCGTCGAGCGTGGCCAGTCGGGGACCGACCAGCAGCCCCAGACCCTCGCCCGAGAGGTTCACCCGCAGCTCACCGTCGTCGAGCGTCGAGGCAGCGGTGGCCTCCAGGCCGAACGAGCTCGCCAGTTCCACGAGGAACTCCTCGAGCACGGTGATCTGCTCAGCACCGTCCATCTGCTCCCGCGGCTCGCCCTTGTCGTCCCGACGCGGACCGCGCGGCGAGCGCTCGCCGGCGTTGGATCCGTTGGCGGGAGCGGTAGCGTCGGTCGAACCGTCGCTGTCCGCTGCGGCGGCCTTGGCCGGCGCCTTCTTCGCGGGTGCCTTCTTGGCCGGGGCCTTCGCCGGCGCCTTCGAGCGACCCTCGTCCGAGGACGAGTCGCCGGCCTTCTTCGGGCGACGACGTCGTTCCGTCTTCGGCCGCGGCGTCAGGGGAGCGACACGCGCCCGCACCCTCGCCACACCCCGCGTCCGCCCGAACAGCCCGCTCTTGGGCTCCTCCAGCGTCTCGAACTCCGCCTCGGTCGCATCGACGCCCAACTGATCGAGCGCGAGCTCCTTGGCCTCGTCGATGGTCTTCCCTGTTGTCTCGACCCACTCCACGGTGGTCCTCACTTCTTCTTCGATGATTGGGACCCACGACGGGATTCACCAGACCGGCGCGGGTTCACAGATGAACCACCGCCTCCGTTCGACGAGGTCCCGCTCGTCGAGTCCGCTCCCGATGCCTTGCGATGAGCCGCTTGGCTCTTTGCGCTCTTCCCCGGTCCATCGGACTTCGGGGTCGACTTCTTCGCCTTCGATTCGGCGGCGATCGCCTTCGTGTTCTTCGAGCCGCTGCCGTTCTTCGAACTCGAGCCGTTCTTCGACGACTTCTTCTCCGTCGCGCTGGCTTCGATGGCTGCGTCCTCTTCGTGTTCCTTCTTGTACAGGCTGCGTGTGATGTAGGCGTTCGTGCCGATGCGGCACATGTTCTGCGTGCACCAGTAGAGCGCCAGACCCGCCGGGAACCCGAAGGAGAAGATCGGCAGGAAGAAGGGCATGACCTTCATGATCATCTGCTGCTGCGGATTCACGTTGCCCGAGGTGTTGCGCGCCTGCATCTGACGGTTCTGGTACAGGCCGGTGCCGAGCATGATCAGCAGCAACAAGAAGTAGGGGATGGCGATGATGATGCCGATCCGCAGCGCCTGCGCAGCGGACAGCGACAGGTCCATCCCGAAGAAGTTCATGTCGTTCGTGGAGCTCAGGGCCTGGTAGAGCGCGGTGCTGGGGTTGAGGTGGGCCGGATTGAAGTTCTGATCGGTGAAGATCCACGGCGTGGTCTGCACGCCCTTGGTCACCTGGGCGAGCGCCTGACCGGCACCGGAGCCGAGACCGCCGTCGCGCTCGGTCAAGCCGTGCAGCAGCCGGTACATGATGATGAACACCGGCATCTGGGCCAGCAGTGGCAGGCAGCCGCCGAGCGGGTTGATCTGGTGCTCGCGGTAGAACGCCATCAGCTCCTGGTTGAGCTTCTCGCGGTCGTCCTTGTACTTCTCCTGGATGCGCTTCATCTCCGGCTGGAGACGCTGCATCTGGAGCATCGAACGGGTGCTCTTCACCGTGAGCGGGGTGATGAGCGCCATCACGAGCACGGTGAGGCCCATGATGGCGAAGCCGTAGCCGAACATGGGCCGGAGGCCCTCTGGCACGAGCGTGTAGATGAAGTTCAGCACCGACGCGAGTGCGTCGAAGAACCCTTCGAACATCAGTTGACCTCACGGTCTGGGGGAGTGGATCGGTCTGGAGAGGTGGAGCGGGCTCGTCCACGTGGAACGGGAACCGGGTCGTAGCCCTGGCCGCCCCAGGGTTGGCAACGGCCGAGGCGGCGTACGGCCAGCCAGGTGCCACGCACCGCGCCGTGGGCCTGTAGCGCCTCGATCGCGTACGTCGAGCAGCTGGGGGTGTAGCGGCAGGGCGATGGCCGGCCCGCACGGACCCGCTGGTAGACGTCGACCAGCCAGATCAGCGGCCGAGCGGCCACACTGCGCTGAGCTGTGCTGGCCTGATCAACGCTGGCCTGATCAACACGGGCGTGATCGGCACAGGTGTGCGACGGACTGCCGGCATCGTGGGTCGCGCCGTTGCCGTGCTCCGGAGCGGGCTGCTCACGTGCGACATCGGCGGCCACGGTGCAGGTCACCCTTCGTCGGCTGCGCGCTGCGACGTCCCACGCCGCACCGCGGTGCGAAGGTGGCCACGCAGAGTGGTCATCGACTCGCCCTTGGCAGCGGGGCCGACGATGATGAGGTAGGACGCCGGCGGGAGCAGGCCGTCCTGGTCGAGCGAGCCGGCAGCTGCTCGGAGCTGCCGACGCAGGCGGTTGCGCACGACGGCAGTGCCGACCGTACGCGGGAGTGCGAACGCGACCGAGGACCGCTCGGCAGTGCCGGGCGGTGCGACCACCACGGTGAGTGGCCCGCTTCGTGTCCGAACGCCGTCGGCACGGAAGCGACGGAAGGCGTCACGACCGCTGACCCGATCGATCAAGCAGACAGCTTGTGACGGCCCTTGCGGCGCCGCGACTTGATGATGGCCTGCCCGGCGCGATCCGACATGCGGTGACGGAAGCCGTGCTTGCGGCTGCGACGCCGCTTCTTGGGCTGGTAGGTGCGCTTCACTGGAACTCCAAGGGAAAGGTGGACGGAACCGGTCCCGTCCGAGATCCGGCGCCCGTGGACGGATCCATTGACTCGAAGTCAATGGACCCTCGGGACAGGCGCTTGTCGTGGACCGAGCGCCGGCGGTGCGTCCGTTCCGCCGTTGGTCGAGCGGTGCCCGCCGGTGGTGGATCGAACGCGTGGAAGTGCCCCGGAGGGTGTCCGGAACGATCCAGCGTATGCCGTGGTGCCGCACCCCGCCAACCGGCGCGCCGTGCAGCGATCCACCTGCACCGATCCACTTGCACCGGGCCCGTGCCCTGAGTACGTTCCGAACCTCGCCGATCGACCGGGCGCGAGTTGTCCACAGAATGTGGATGCAGCTGTGGATCATGTGGGCGGAGGAGGAGTGCGTCCGTGACTTCCGACGCCACCCAGATCTGGGACGAGACCGCGAGTGTGCTCGTCCAACAGGTCAGTGATGCGGTCTGGAGCTCGACCTTCCAGGACGTCCGTGGCAAGGACCATGCGGACGGTGTCCTGACGCTCTCGGTCCCCAGTCAGATGGTCCGCCAGCGCATCGAGCAGCGCTACCTGGGGCTCATGGAAGCCGCGCTCGAGGACGCCGGCCACGGACAGATGTCGCTCGTGATCGAAGTCGAGGTCGACGACTTCCAACCCGAGCCGGACCTCCCCCGACCGCCGGCACCGCCGAGCGCCGCAACAGGCGACACCGCGCCGGTGTCCGACGGTGGGACCGAGGCGGCTCCCGACACCGGCAACCGGCGCTACACCTTCGAGTCGTTCGTCATCGGCCCCTCGAACCGCTTCGCGCACGCCGCCGCGCTCTCCGTCGCCGAGACGCCGGCTCGCAGCTACAACCCGCTGTTCGTCTACGGCGGCGCCGGTCTGGGCAAGACGCACCTGCTGCAGTCGATCTCGCACTACGTGCGCGAGAACTACCCGACGTACCGCGTGCGCTACATCTCGACCGAGACCCTGCTCAACGAGTTCGTCGACGCGATCCGCAAGAACTCCCAGCCAGAGTTCAAGCGGCGCTACCGCGAGATCGACGTCCTGCTCGTCGACGACATCCAGTTCATGGAGGGCAAGGAGCAGCTCCAGGAGGAGTTCTTCTACACCTTCAACTCGCTGCACGAGGCACAGCGCCAGATCGTGCTGTCGTCGGATCGCCCGCCGGACGCCATCGCCACGCTCGAGGACCGGCTACGCAGCCGCTTCAAGATGGGGCTCATCACCGACATCCAGCCGCCCGACTTCGAGACGCGTCTCGCCATCCTCCGCAAGAAGGGCGAGCACGCCGGATCCAGGGTGCCGTCGGACGTGCTCGAGTTCATCGCCGCGAACATCACCTACAACATCCGTGAGCTCGAGGGCGCCCTCATCCGCGTCAGCGCCTACGCCGCGCTCAACGACGCCGAGCTCACCGTGGGCCTCGCACAGGAGATCCTCGCCGACTCCATCAACTCCACGAAGCCACGACAGATCACCGCGGCGTTCATCACCGAGCGCACCGCCGAGATGTTCGGGCTCGAGGTCGAGCAGCTGCGGGGCAAGAGCAGGACCCGGGATCTCGTGCACGCCCGCCAGGTCGGCATGTACGTCTGCCGCTCGCTGACCGATCTGTCGTACCCGCAGATCGGCAAGGAGTTCGGCGGTCGGGACCACACCACGGTGATCCACGCGTACGAGAAGATCGCGAACCTCATGCAGGAACGCCGCAAGACCTACGAGGACGTCACCGCCCTCGAGGCGCTCATCCAGCAACACGCGTCGGGCTGACGGCCGACCACGATGACCGCTGCTGTGCACAACCCGTGGATCATCACGCCGTCACCACCCGCTGAGATGGGGGTCGCGACCGCGATGGGAGCGGGATCGCGCTGTGCTCGACGAGCTGCCGCGAGACGCTCGTGCACAGACATCGTTGTAGTTCCATCGATGTGCAGTGGATCGTCCCACGGCCATGTGGACGACCATCCCGTGCTGTCGTTGGCCTGCGCTAGGTTTCCCACAATCCACAAGCCCAACTACTACTTCCACTGGTTGAACAACGAACACGGCACCAGTAGTGGGGAAAGCGAGAAGCAGTGAAGTTCCGCTGTGAGCGTGACGTGCTCGTCGAAGCACTTGCCCCCGCTCAACGAGCCACGTCCAGTCGCGCCACGCTGCCGGTGTTGTCGGGGCTGCGGCTCTCGCTCGCTGGCAACACCCTGCGACTGACGGGCAGTGACCTCGACCTGACGATTACCACCGAGATCGAGGTCTCCGGCGGAACCGACGGCGTCGCCGTCCTCCCCGCGAAGATGGCCGTCGACATCGTGCGCTCTCTCGAGGGCGGAGCGATCGACGTCGAGGCCGACGGCGACGAGGCCAGGATCAGCGGCGGTCGGTCGAACTTCCGACTGCACGCCATCCCCGCCGACGAGTTCCCCAACCTGGTCGATCCGGTGGGTGAGCAGGTCACGCTGACTGCGGCCGACCTCGCCGAGGGCCTCAAGCAGGTCGTCCGCGCCGCATCGACCGACGAGTCTCGTCCGATCCTCACCGGCGTCCTGCTGGCCGCCGAGGGCCAGGGACTCCGCATGGTCTCGACCGACTCCTACCGCCTCGCCGTGCGCGACCTGCCGGGCACCGCGGCGTTGAAGGAGGACCAGACCGTCCTGGTGCCCTCACGTGCGCTCAACGAGCTCGCACGGGCCCTCCACGACGACGAGGACGTCACCCTCATCCTGGGTGAGCGCGATGCGTCGTTCCAGGTCGGTGTGCTGCACCTGACGACCCGCCTGATCGAGGGCGAGTTCCCGAACTACCGCGGGCTCATCCCCTCCGCCCAGCCGAACCGCCTGAACGTCGATCGCCAGGCGCTGCTGGACGCGGTGCGACGCGTGCGACTCATGGCGCGCGAGAACAGCCCGGTCCGCCTGACGATGACCACCGACCAGCTCGAGCTGCGCGCGGTCACCCTCGACGTCGGCGAGGCGTCCGAGCAGCTCGACGCCAGCTACCAGGGCGACGAGCTGACCGTCGCGTTCAACCCCGAGTACCTCGTCGACGGACTCGAGGTCACCCCCGGCGACGAGGTCTCCCTCGAGACGGTCGACTCGCTCAAGCCCGCTCTGCTGCGTCCACTCGACAGCGAGGACTTCCTCTACCTGCTCATGCCCGTCCGGGTCTCCTGACCCCGACGGCACCAGAGGTCGCAGGAGCGTGCGCGTCGAGCGCCTGTGGTTGAAGGACTTCAGGTCCTACGAATCCCTCGAGATCGAGCTCACCGACGGCCTGTGCGCGGTCGTGGGTGCGAACGGTGTCGGCAAGTCCAACCTGCTCGAGGCGATCGGGTACCTGTCACTGCTGGAGTCGTTCCGCGGTGCACCTGCTGACGCGCTCATCCGTGTCGGGGCACCCGCCGCGGTGGTGCGCGGCGAGATCGTCGCCGAGGGTCGCGAGCAGCTGATCGAGGCCGAGCTGAGCGCCACCGGACGCAACCGCGTGCTGCTCAACCGGCAGCGACCCACTCGCAACCGTGACCTGCTGGGCACGCTGCGCGTCACCGTCTTCTCGCCCGAGGACCTCTCGTTGGTGAAGGGCGGTCCGGCCCTGCGCCGGGGCTACCTGGACCAGCTGCTCGCGAGCCTGGACCCACGCAACGACCACGTGCGGTCGCAGTACGACAAGGCCCTGCGACAGCGCAACGCGCTCCTGAAGCAGACGCACGGTCGACTCGACGAGGCAGCGTCGTTCACCCTCGAGGTGTGGGACGCCAAGCTGGTCGAGTCCGGCGAGCAGCTGGCCGCCATGCGCGCCGACCTGGTCGCCCGCCTCGAGCCGCTGGTCGTGCAGGCCTACGAGGACGTGGCCGGCGAGCACCACCGCATCTCGTTGACCTACGCCGCGTCCTGGCGAGCGGTCGGCTTCCGCGCGGCGCTCGAGGCGGCGCGTCGCGACGAGCTGCGGCGGGGCCTGACCCTCGTGGGGCCACATCGCGACGACCTCACCATCACACTCGAGGAGCTCCCGGCGCGGACCCACGCATCCCAGGGCGAGCAGCGCTCGCTCGCGCTCGCACTGCGACTCGCGTCGCACCGTCTGCTGCACGACGTCACCGGCGCACCACCGGTGCTGTTGCTCGACGACGTGTTCTCCGAGCTCGACCCGGATCGGTCCGCGGCCCTGCTGCGCAGCCTTCCGGCGGGCCAGGCGCTGCTGTCGACCGCGAGCGGGCTGCCCGAGGGCGTCGAGATCGCACAGCAGGTGACCGTGCGACCCGGTGGCTCGGGCACCCAGGCCGAGAGCTCGCTGACCGGGAGCCCGACCGGCGCCTAACGTGTCGTCATGGCGTGGGAGCCGTTGCCCGGCACGACCGAGTCGATGAAGCCGGTGGGCAACGCCCTCGCCCACCTGCACCGCACGCTCGGACTGGCCCGCCCGGACACCCTTCGACTGCTCGAGGAGCACTGGGGTGCCCTCGTCGGCGCGAAGCTCGCGCCGCACTGCTCGATCGAGTCGGTGCGCCACGGCGAGATGGTCGTCGCGGTCGACGACGCGGCGATCGCGGAGCACCTCCGTTGGAGTGCCCGCGACCTGGTCGCGGCGGCCGACGCGGTGTGCGGCGGAGGTGTCCTCGACTCGGTCACGGTGAGGGTCCGCCCCCCGTCGCGCTGAGCCTCGCGCGCCCTGCGACGGGCCCGATCCGACGCCGATCGCGACCGGTGCGCGGTCCCCGCCGCGTTGGCGGGGGAGGACCCCTGCAGGTGGTACCATTTCGGACCGACGTCACACGTGTCTCCCACCGCAGATCCACAGGTTGTCCACAACCGATTCGGGGGGAGCATCTGGGGTGGCGGACGACTCAGTGGCTGCTGTCCGGAGGCAACGCTTGACCTCAGAATCCACCACGTACGGTGCTGACGCGATCCAGGTGCTCGAGGGCCTCGAGGCCGTCCGCAAGCGTCCCGGCATGTACATCGGCTCGACCGGCCCCGCCGGCCTCCACCACATGGTCTACGAGGTGGTCGACAACTCCGTCGACGAGGCCATGGCCGGTCACGCATCCTCGATCCAGGTCCGACTCCTGCCCGACGGCGGGTGCGAGGTCGTCGACGACGGCCGTGGCATACCGGTCGACACCTCGACGCAGTACCCCGTCCTGACCGCGGCAGAGGTCGTGCTCACCGTGCTGCACGCAGGTGGCAAGTTCGGCGGCGGTGGCTACAAGGTCTCCGGCGGCCTGCACGGGGTGGGCATCTCGGTGGTCAACGCGCTGTCCAAGCGCGTCGAGGTCGAGATCGACCGCGACGGCAGGACCTACCGAATGGCCTTCGTCGACGGGGGCGAGCTGGTCGAGCGCCTCGAGCCCTACAAGGACTCCGACCTCGGCCCGGACGGCGAGCCGCGCACCGGTACCACCGTCCGCTTCTGGCCCGACCCGACGATCTTCGACGAGACGGTCTTCCGGGCAGCGACGTTGACCGAGCGCTTCCAGATGATGGCGTTCCTCAACGCGGGCCTGGCGATCGACTTCACCGACGAGCGCGGCGAGGCTCCCTTCGAGACCGTCGAGTACCGCTACGACGGTGGCATCAAGGACTTCGTCAGCCACGTGAACGCCGCGAAGGAAGCGCTGTTCAGCGACGTCGGCTACCTCCGCCAGAGCGAAGAGGGCGAGGACTCCTCGATGGAGGTCGAGATCGCCTTCCAGTGGAACACGGGGTACAACTCCGACGGCCTGCACTCGTTCGCGAACGGCATCTCGACCATCGAGGGCGGCATGCACGAGGAGGGCTTCAAGAAGTCCCTCACCAACACCGTCAACCGGTACGCGCGCGAGCACCAGTTCCTCAAGGAGAAGGACCAGAACCTCCAGGGCGAGGACATCCGGGAAGGCCTCACCGCGATCATCTCGGTCAAGCTGACCGATCCCCAGTTCGAGGGCCAGACCAAGGCCAAGCTCGGCAACGTCCCGATGCGCTCGCTCGTCGAGCGCGCCACGAACGAGAAGCTCTCCGAGTGGCTCGAGGAGCACCCGTCCGAGGCCAAGCGCATCCTGCAGAAGGCCGTCCAGGCGGCCCGCGCCAGAGAGGCCGCCCGCAGCGCCCGCGACGCGACCCGCCGCAAGTCCGCGCTCGACGGTGCAGGCCTGCCCGGCAAGCTCGCCGACTGCTCCTCGAAGGACCCACGCGAGTCCGAGCTCTACATCGTCGAGGGCAACTCGGCAGGCGGCTCGGCGAAGGACGCCCGCAACCCGCGCACCATGGCGATCCTGCCGATCCGCGGCAAGATCCTCAACGTCGAGCGCGCCCGACTCGACAAGATGCTCAAGAACACCGAGGTCCAGGCCCTGATCTCCGCGGTGGGCGCCGGCGTCGGCGACGAGTTCGACATCGAGAAGATCCGGTACCACAAGGTGGTGCTCATGTGTGACGCCGATGTCGACGGCTCGCACATCCGGACCCTGCTGCTGACGTTCTTCTTCCGTCAGATGCGCCCGCTCATCGAGGGCGGCCACATCTACATCGCGCAGCCGCCGCTCTACTCGACCGAGGTCGGCTCCAACAAGGTGTACCTGAAGGACGACGCTGCCAGGGCCGCGTTCCTGCGGGATCGGCCGAAGCACAACAAGGAGTTCCAGCGACTCAAGGGCCTCGGCGAGATGGACGCCGAAGAGCTCTGGGAGACGACGATGGACCCGGCCCAGCGGACCCTGCTGCAGGTCACCGTCGAACAGGCCGTGATCGCGGACGAGGTCTTCTCGATCCTCATGGGCGACGACGTCGAGAGCCGGAAGCACTTCATCCAGACCAACGCGTCCGACGTCCGCTTCCTGGACATCTGATGCGGCGTTGGCACCCGACAGCCGGAACTCCTGAGAGCGGAGCGAGATGAGCGACGACACCCCTTCGGACGCAAATTCCTCGGGGGACGGCCCCGACGACGAGACCCCGGACCTGCCCGTCGAGGGCTCCGAGGCGACCGCGACGTCCGGCAGCATCGAGCCGATCGAGATCCAACAGGAGATGGAGCAGTCCTTCCTGGACTACGCCATGTCGGTCATCGTCGCCCGTGCGCTGCCCGACGCCCGGGACGGTCTCAAGCCGGTGCACCGACGCATCCTCTGGGCGATGCACGAGGCCGGGTTGCGTCCGGACCGCAACCACCGCAAGTGCGCGACCGTCGTCGGCGACGTGCTCGGCAAGTACCACCCGCACGGTGACCAGTCGGTCTACGACGCCCTGGTGCGCATGGGCCAGAGCTTCTCGCTGCGACACCCGCTGATCGACCCGCACGGCAACTTCGGCTCGCCGTCGCCCTACGACCAGCCCGCCGCCTACCGCTATACCGAGTGCCGTCTCACGGCGCTCGCCATGCACATGCTCGCGGGCATCGACGAGGACACCGTCGACTTCGTGGCGAACTTCGACGGCTCCACCGAGGAGCCCGTCGTCCTGCCGAGCCGCTTCCCGAACCTGCTGGTCAACGGCAGCCAGGGCATCGCGGTCGGCATGGCCACCAACATCCCGCCGCACAACCTGGGCGAGGTGATCGACGCGACGATCCACCTGATCGACCACCCCGACGCGACGCCGGACGACCTGATGGAGTTCGTCAAGGGTCCGGACTTCCCGACGGGCGCGCAGATCATGGGTCGCGCCGGCATCATCTCGGCGATCCGCACCGGTCGCGGCTCGATCAAGATGCGGGCCAAGGCAGAGATCGAGGAGGGACCGAAGGGCGACCGCATCGTCGTCACCGAGATCCCGTACCAGACCTCGGTCGAGGTGATCGAGGAGAAGATCGCCGAGCTCGCCAACGCGCGCGTGCTCGAGGGCGTGCGGGAGCTGCGCAACGAGAGCTCGAAGGGCAAGCCGCGCCTGGTCATCGAGCTCAAGCGCGACACCCCCGCGAACGTGCTGCTCAACAACCTCTACAAGCACACCCCGCTGCAGACCGCCTTCTCGACGAATTTCGTGGCGCTGGTCGACGGCGTGCCGCGCACGCTGAACCTGCGCGACGCGCTCGCCCACTATGTCGCGCACCAGGTCGAGGTCATCACCCGCCGCTCGCAGTACCGCCTCGACAAGGCCCGCCGCCGGGCACACATCGTCGAGGGCTTCCTCAAGGCCCTGGACCTGATCGACGAGATCATCGCCGCGATCCGGCCCTCGGCCGACCGTGGCGCGGCGATCCTCGCACTGCAGGAGGAGCGCTTCGACTTCTCCGAGATCCAGGCGACCGAGATCGTCGACATGCGCCTGTCGACCCTCACCCGCCTGGGTCGCGAGCGTCTCGAGGAGGAGATGGAGCAGCTGCTCGCGACCATCGCCGAGCTCGAGGCGATCCTGTCCGACGAGGGCAAGCTGCACGCCGTCATCAAGGAGGAGATCACCGAGATCCGCGACGAGTTCGCGACGCCGCGCAAGACGTCGATCGAGCACGACGACGGCGATCTCGAGATCGAGGACCTCATCGACGACGAGGACATCGTCGTGGTGATGACCGCCCGGGGCTACATCAAGAACGTCGCGGCGGACGCGTTCAAGGCGCAGGGCCGCGGCGGACGCGGCGTGGCCGGCGCGCGCCTCAAGGACGAGGACTACATCACCCACCTGGTGCACACCTCGGCGCACGCGTTCCTGTTGTTCTTCTCGAACCGCGGTCGTGTGTACCGGCTCAAGGCGCACCGCATCCCCCAGCGCGACCGCACCGCGCAGGGTCTCGCGATCGTCAACCTCCTGCGGCTCCAGCCGGACGAGAAGATCGAGACGATCATCGACACCCGCGACTACGAGACGCACCGCTACCTGTTCTTCGTGACCCGCAACGGCACGGTCAAGAAGACGATGTTCAACGCGTACGACAACTCCCGACAGGACGGTCTCATCGCGATCAACCTGCGTGACGGCGACGAGCTCGTCCGGGTGATCCCGACCTCTGGCGAGGACGAGATCCTGCTGGTGTCCGAGGCGGGACAGGGGATCCGGTGCGCCTTCAGTCGGTACACCCGC
>JAFAFN010000420.1 GCA_023423475.1 Actinomycetes bacterium
GTCATCTCGCTCGTGTCGGGAGGCGGGCGGGGCGGACGGGGTGGAGGGGCCGGGCGTAACCGGCCCCTCCACCGTACTGATCAGGGTTCCCAGTGGTCAGGTCGGCCAGCGTTGCTGACCACCGTCATGCCCTGTTCGTACTTGTCCTGTGTCGTCCGACCGCGGCTGCGACCACGGCCGGCCCCGGCTCAGGCGTGCACGAGGCGCCGGTACTGGATCGGCACCTCGACCTCGGGCATCACGTCGCCCGGACGGGGGTTCTTCGGCGGACGTCCACGACGCCGCTTGCTGAGCACGATCCGGCCGGCGACGAAGAGGTGTCCGCCCCAGACGCCGTACTGCTCGCCGCGGTCGACCGCGGCGTCGAGACATCGGGTCCTGACGGGACATGCGAGGCAGGTTCTCTTCGCGTCGCCGATGTCGTCGAGGTCGTCCGAGAAGAAGACCGCGGTGTCGAGGTCACGACACTGCGCGTCGAGCATCCAGAGATCGGCCGTGGCCTTCTCGAAGGCGGCGGGGTCGAACTCGGCGTCGCTCTGGGTCGGTCGGTCGATGTCGATGGTTGTCATGTGTCGCTCTCTCTCCGTGGGACTGATGGTGTGGGCCGGTGCTGATGGTCGGTGGGCTGTTGGTGGGTGGGTTGCTGGTGGTGGATTGCTGGTCGGTGGGCCCGAGCGGGGGTGACATGCGGCCGCAGGGGCAAAAAGAAAGGAACCGCCGGGTGGTCACCCGACGGTTCCTGGAGTCCGTGCCTGCGCTGTGCCGCTGTGGGCTACTGCGGAGGGGCTCCCCGTCGGGTCGTTCCAATGGCCGTGAAGTGGCCCTTCGTGGCCGGCTTCATGCCGTAGGCGCCATTGGTCACGATCGTGCAGGAGGTCAGACCGGAACGCAGGCGCGCAGCATCAGATCGCCACGTGGCGTTCTGAGCGAGGTGCGCTGCGTTGAACATTGGTCTGTCGCTTTCCTGGACCGAGGCGTGGCCCGACGAGTTGCTGGTCCCGGAAGTGCACCACCTGTGGCGCCGGGAATCAAGCGAATTAGGGGACTTTTCCTCTGTCGGTTCCGGGAGGGAGCCGCTGGTGGTCAGTTCACCGGGCGGTAGCTGACGATGCCGTCGTCGTCCCGGGAGGTCGCCATGCGGCCGTCGAGGCGCAGGTGCTCGAGGTGCGCGTACGTCTCGGAATCCGCCATCGGACCCCACGAACGGGGCCGGAACAGGCGGTGGGAGTACTCGACGACGGGCGCCTCACCGAGCTCGTCGGCGATGCCGGCGAGCAGCTCGAGGCGGTCGTGGTGGTGCTCGATGATCTCGTCGACGCGACCCGCCAGGTCGGCGAAGGGCAGGCCGTGGGCCGGCAGCACCGTGCGCACCCCCTCGATCGACGCGACCCGCCGCAGCGCATCGAAGAACTGGGCGAGGGAGTCGGCACGAGGCGTCATGCCCGAGATGTGGGGCGTGATCGTCGGCAGCACATGGTCGCCGGAGAGCAGCGTGCCCTCGACGGGATCGAACAGGCAGATGTGGTCGCCGGTGTGACCGGGCGTGTGCACCACGATCCACTCGGTGCGACCGACGCGGATGACCTCGTCGTCGACGACGCGCACGGTGGGTTCGAGGCTCAAGAGGCCCTGCTTGGAGAAGGTGTCCCACGAGCGCATGAACTCGAGCTCGGCGGGGGAGGGGCGGAACCCCTCGCCACCCCACGGCGTCACCCTCGCGGGGATGTCCGGGATGTCGCCGTCACCGAAGAGCACGTCCTGGAGTCGCGTGTGGCCCTGCGATGTCGGGACCGGATCGGAGGTGATGTCGTCGAGCTCGTCGAGGTCGACGTCGTAGGACGTGTCGCCCTGGTCGAAGGGGGTGGCGAAGTCCTCGTGTGCGATCACCGCGCAGTCGTGCTCGGCCCGGAGCCTGCCGGCGCCACCGAAGTGATCGGGATGGGAGTGGGTGACCAGGACCGTGTGCACGCGCTCGACGGGCACACCGGCGCGGGCGAGTCGCACGACGAGCTCGGCGTGGGAGTCCGGACCGGGCAGGCCCGGGTCGACGAGGGTGACGCCGCGCTCGTCCTCGAGCACGTAGCAGTTCACGTGCCCGAGTCCCGGCAGGGCGATCGGCAGCTGGATCCGCACCACACCCGGTGCGACCTCGACCGCGTCGTGTTCGGCCTCGAGCTGCTCCTGCTTCATCGTGTCGCCCGGTTCACGCGGGCAGCTCGCCGCGGAAGACGTGCTCCCGCCAGTAGCGCAGCTCGTTGACCGACTGCCGGATGTCGTCCATCGCCCGGTGGGCGGACTGCTGCTTCTGGTAGGCCGAGAACTCCTTGGGGTACCAGCGTCGAGCGAGCTCCTTGATGGTGGAGACGTCGATCGAGCGGTAGTGGAGGAACTCCTCGATCTCGGGCAGGTAGGCCGTGAGGAAACGACGGTCCATGCCGATCGAGTTGCCGCACAGCGGGACCGTGCGGGGTGTGGCGATGTGCTCCTTGAGGAACGCGAGGGTCGCCTCGCCGGCCTCGTCGACGGTGATCGTCGAAGCGCGGATGCGTTCGAGCAGACCGCTCGATGTGTGCATGTCGACGACGATCTGGTTCATGCCGGCGAGCTGCTCCTCGGTCGCGGTCATCACCAGCTCCGGGCCCTCGGCGACGATGTTGAGCTCATCGTCGGTCACCAGCGTCGCGATCTCCACGATCACATCGCTGGTCGCATCCAGGCCGGTCATCTCGAGGTCCATCCAGGCGAGCACGGCTCACAGGGTACGGCCATCGCGACGCGAAACCCGCAGCGAGGCCGGGTGGCTCGGCCCGGTGGGCCGCCGTCGTGGCACCGCTAACCTCGCCCGATGCTCCCCGTGCCCGTTCGCCGCCTCGACCCCGACCTCGCACTGCCGGAGTACGCGAAACCCGGCGACGCGGGTGTCGACCTGCGGGCGACCGAGAGCGCGACCCTGGCGCCCGGCGGCGGCCGGGCGCTCGTGCCCACGGGCGTCGCCGTGGCGATCCCCCGTGGCTACGCCGGGTTCATCCAGCCGCGCAGCGGCCTGGCGTTCAAGCACGGCGTCACCGTGTTGAACACCCCGGGTCTGATCGACTCCGACTACCGGGGTGAGCTGAAGGTGCTGCTGGTCAACACCGATCCGTCCGAGCCCTTCGAGGTGACCCGGGGCGAGCGGATCGCACAGCTGGTGATCCAGGCCGTCGAGCACGTCGAGTTCGTCGAGGTCGACTCCCTCGATGAGACCGAACGCGGCGAGGGCGGCTTCGGCCACACCGGCCGCTGAGGGCGGGCGCCTCAGATCGCGCGTTCGACGGGGCGGAAGGTCGGCCCGTCGGGCACGAGCTCGTGGCGGGTCGGTTCGCCGTCGCCACGGACCCACACCACCAACGTGAGCGGCTCGTCCGGGTCGGACGGATCCCACTCGAGCGCGCTGAACGCGCCCTCGAGCACACCGCAGCCCGAGTTCGCGTACTTCACAGGGACCCCCTCGCGGGTCTGGGGCCGCAGCATCGGGAAGTGGGTGTGCCCGTAGACGAGCCAGGGCCAGCCGCCGTCCGGTTCGGTCTCGGCGAGCCGTGCGAAGAGTCGCTCCTCGTCCATCGAGTCGAATCGCCGGTTGCCGCCGTAGCGGGGGTCGACGCTGATCAGCCGATTGCGTGCCTGGCCGCCGAGCAGCCGGCCGAGGCCCTCCTCGTCGGGCAGGCCGTCGACCTTCGGGATGGCCGGCAGGTCGTCGAGCCCGGTGATCATCCAGGTGATCGCCCGGCCGAGCGGCGCGAAGCCCGGTCCGTTCCACGAGTCGGTCAGGTGTCCGTGGGCGACGACGGCGTCGACGCCACCGATGCCGTCCTCGTCGCCCGCCCCCGGAGCCGAGAGCAGGATCGTGTCGGCGACCTCGGCACCGGGCAGGTGGTGGCGCAAGTAGTCGGCCATGAACTGGTCGGTGTAGGCGTCGTCGTGGTTGCCCATCGTGCGTGAGTAGCGGTCATCGGCGCAGAACGACTCGCGCAGCATCCGGTAGATGTCGGCGTTGTTCGCGACGATCCGGTCGAGCTGCTCGGTGAGGATCGTGCGCTTCGGCTCGTCTCGGTTGGGGCCCCGCGCGGCGGAGCCGGTCAGGTAGGCGACGTCGTAGACGGCGCCCCAGGCCGAGCCGCCGACCATCCAGTAGTCCTCGACGTCGCCGTTCTCGATCAGGTGCCAG
>JAFAFN010000443.1 GCA_023423475.1 Actinomycetes bacterium
ACCCTGGCAAGAACTACCTGACCCCCGGGGACGGCAAGGGGCCGATCCACGACAAGACGCGCACGTGGGCGGAGTTGTTTCGGAAGGGCGACCCGGAGTACCAGACCGACGAGCAGTGGTACGCCGCCGTCGAGCAGCACGACGCCCCCCCGACGATCATGCCGCCGCCGGCCGATCCTTTGCCCGACCCCGACATCCTCACGAAGAAGGGTCTCGCGCCCGGCCCTGGGCCTGCGCCTGCACCGAGCCCTGATCCGGCGCCACCCGTCCTCACTGAGGACGACCGCCGCGAGCGGTGGCGCAACGCGGCGGTGCGGATGCCTGACATGGAAGGCCGCTTCGGCCTCAAGGGCGACGGGACAGCGCTAGAGGTCACGTGCTGGGTCGTTAGCGGCCAGGCGATCGCGCGCCCAAGCGGTGAACTGGTTCCTGTCTACGTAGCCGCTGGCCGTGGCCCGGCGGTCGAGGTGTTCGTCGACGCGGACCACCCCGTCTTTGTCGACTTCGCGGCCGACACCCGTGATTTGGTCCTCATAGAGCTGGCGGAGTTCTTGCGTATCCGGCTCGAACAGACCAACAAGTCGCTGAGCCGCATGTTCTACCGCCTCAAGGACGAGTGCCTGCCTGACCACAAGCTCGCGGGCCCGTTCGTCAGCGACACGGCCACCCGGATCCTTGCGCGCGTCCGGGAGCTGATGCACCCCGTTGTCGCCGGAAACTCAGCGGGGTACTGGACGCTCGTTGCGCCGGAGGACCAGCGCAGCACCGAACAGCGCTTCGCCCTGGAGGGTGGGCGCGAGTCGTGGGACGACGTCCTCGTGAACGGCGGGTGGATCGACTACACGCCAGGACACTCACTCGCGCGCCTCGTCGCGACGCGTCCTGAGTCGTTCCTCGACAACCGAGTGTTCCGTGCCGCGTTCAGCACTTTGAGCGACTCCGATGCACGTCGCATGGCCGCCGAGCGGATCGCGGACCTGGTGCGCGACGTCGCCAGCATCGCTGACCACTCACGCCGTCGTAGCCCTGAGGAGCTTCAGCGCGGCCGCCTCTCGTGCAGGCTCGTCGAGCAGGAACTCGTCGCCGATGAGGACGCAACTCAGTGAGCGCTGGGCCGGGCTACCTCAACGCAGCCGCGCTGCGCGACGGCGGGCCCCACCGCTTTACGCGACAGGTCGAGCGCCTACTCGGTCAGCTCGGATTTCGCCACGTCATCAACATCGATGGCAGCGGCGACCACGGCGGGGACATCCTGGCTGAGCTCAACGGACAGCTGTGGGTCTTCCAAGCCAAGTGGAAGAAGGCCGGCCCGGTCGACGCGTCTGGCGTCAACGAGGTCTCGGCGGCACAGGACCACTACCGGGCCGACCACGCCGTCGTCGTCACCAACACCTACCCCTCCGCAGGCGCCCAGGCACGTGCTCACGAGCTCTTGCGCCTCGGTCGCCAGATCGACTTCTGGCAGGGGTCCGAGCTCCCCCAACTCCTCTCGGCGGCTCCCGAGTGGCCGAGCGTCGTCCTGCGGGACTACCAGGACGAGGCCGTGGCCGCCGTGGCCGCCGACCTCGAGCGGAAGAACCGAGCCCTGCTCGTGCTAGCGACCGGTCTGGGGAAGACAGTCGTGGGTGGGGAGCTCATCGGCCGTCACCTGCGCTCCACAGACGCTGGTGACGTGCTGGTGGTGGCTCATCAAAAGGAACTCGTCAACCAGCTCGAGCGCGCGCTGTGGCGGCACCTGCCCAAGCGGATCCCCACACAAGTACTCACGGGCGACGACCAGCCCCGAACCCTCGCCGGCGTCACGTGCGCGACGGTCGCCAGCGCATTGAACGCGGTGCTGAAGGGTTGGCGTCCATCGCTCGTCATGATCGACGAGACCCACCACGTCGGCGAGGTCGGCCAGTTCGACCGTCTGCTCACGTTGCTCAGCGACAGCGCACAGTTTGGGGTAACAGCCACGCCGTGGCGCGGCGACGCGTACGACATCGAGCTCCGCTTCGGTCGGGCCAGCTACAAGCTGGGCATCGAAGAGGGCATGAGACGGGGGTACCTCACGTCGGTCGACTACCGGCTGTTCGTGGACAACATCGACTGGGACCTGGTGCGCAACTCGAGCGAGCATTCCTACTCGATCAAGGATCTGAACGCCCGACTCTTCCTCCCTCAGCGCGACGAGGCGATCGTCGACGCCCTCAAGGATGCGTGGAACGCCACTCCGGAGCCTCGAGCGATCGTGTTCTGTCAGACGATCGAGCACTGCCAGCGGATGCAGGCTCGCCTGAGAGCGGTTCCCGGCTGGGAGTCGGCGGCCGCGCTCCACAACGACCTGGTCAAGCGTGAGCAGCAGCAGCGCCTGCTGGATTTCCGCGCAGGTCGCATCCCGATCCTCGTCGCCGTCGACATCCTCAACGAAGGCGTCGACGTCCCGGACGTGAATCTCCTGGTATTTGCGCGGGTCACGCACAGCCGTCGGATATTCGTTCAGCAACTCGGGCGAGGGCTACGACTCCGCGACGGCAAGGAGAAGGTGGTCGCGCTCGACTTCGTGTCCGACATTCGTCGCGTAGCCGCACTCCTGAACCTCCGGCGCCAGCTCGGCGCCCATGAGATCGAAGTTCTCGACCGGATCCCGCAAAGCGACATCAGCTTCAACGATGCCCGGGCTGAAGGGCTGTTGGAGCAGTGGATCCGCGACGCGGCCGACCTCGAGACAGCCAACGACGAGGCTCGACTGCAGTTCCTTGACCCCGATGTGCTGCCGACATGAAGCGACCGACAATCCTGCCGGAGCAGCAGCACGACGCCGTCGTACAGGCGCTCTACCAAGCGGCAGACGAGGCCGGCTGGGAGACACTCGCGCCCAAGGACCGCAGTGCCAGATACACCCAGTGGGTCGAGCCCACTGATCCGATCGGCCGTCTCCTGGCGCCGTACATGACCCCCGAGGCGGCCCGGTCCTGGATCAAGGACGGGCCGATGAAGGAATACTCGCGGGCCAACCGCGGCGCGGGCCGCTACGCGGAATTCGGCCGCCACGGAGGAACGACGGCGGCCGACATCGTTCGGCGCGCTCTTGGTGACGGCGCGACTATCGAGCCTGGCACCTCGGCGGTCAAGCCGCTTCGGTGCCACGCACAGACCGCCGAGCGCAGGCATCTCGTCATCTGGGGAGAGGGTCGCAGCTTCAAGGAGCTGCTGTGGGCCGCGCTCCGCGCCGCGACCGAGGACGGCGACACCCCTGTAATCGTGGTCCTCGAACCGCCCGGCCGCATCATCTCGACTGACGAGCGTCGCCGGCTCGACGCGATCGCCAAGCGTTGCTGCATCCCCGTGCACTACATGCGTGAGGTGCTCGGCACTCGAACAAAGGCGCCTCAGCAGTGAACGAGCTCCACCCAAGGCCGACCACGGTCGAACTCTTTGCAGGCGGCGGCGG
>JAFAFN010000530.1 GCA_023423475.1 Actinomycetes bacterium
GCCACGGGCCGTGGACAGCGCCGCCGCGCTCGACCGGAGACGGTCCAACAGCACGTCGGGCACCCCGGCCCGATCGGTGTTCGCGAGCACCTCGGCCAGACCCCCGAACGCGAGCGCCGCGCCCGCCGGATCGAGGACCAGCAGTGCGTCGGCTGCCCGCCACAGCTGGGCGAACGCAGCATCGGGTCGACCGTCACCCAGCTCGAGGAACCCGAGCCGTCGTCGTGTCATCGCCGCGGTGCGCAGCATGCCCGCGGCTTCGAGGGACACCGCTGCCGACCGGAGCAGCTCGGCGCCGTCGGGCGCGCCGACGGACAGCGCGTACCTCGCTCGCTCGGCGCGCAGCAGCGGCTCGAACACCGAGCCCGACGTCGCCGAGACCCGCTCGGCACGGTCCAGCAGCACACCGGTGTCGACCCCCGGTGCCGACCATGACGCGGTCGCAGCGAAGTGGAGCGCGCCGAGCGCCTCGATCGAGTCACCCACCTCGATCAGTCGGTCGGCCGCGTCCAGGGCGATCTCGACCGCCAGGGCCGGCTCGCCGTTCACGAGCGCGAGGATGCTGCGGTACCGGTCGACCACCGCGCTCGACCAGCCCGACGACAGCCCTTTGGCCCGCTCCTCCGCGACGGCCAGATGCGCCCCCGCGGCGTCGACGTCGCCGTTCCACCCCGCGGCGATGGCGCTGACCACCCTCGCCCCGACGATCCACTCGGGGGCGACGTCGTGGGCCTCGACGATCTCGAGCGCGACCCGGAGCTCGTCGCGGCGAGCCGCCACGCCCGCCATGTCCGGCACCATGACGACGTCGGCGACGACCAACCTGGCGTCCGCCAGCGGGTCGAGGCCGGTCGCTCGCACGGCCTCGATCTCACGTCGCAGCCGTGCCCGCTCGGGCAGGCGGCTGAGCTGTGGGACGAGTGCGACCAGCAGCTCGATGTGCAGCTCGGGATCGTCGACGCGCAGCGTCGCGAGCGCCGCCGACACGTTGCGTGCCTCGGATCGCAGCACGGCGCGCCGCGCTGCGTCGGGCACGAACGGCGGGTCGGCGGCGGGCCCGGCTACGTGGCAGATCCACTCCGCGTTGATCGTCGCGACGTCCGCCGCCCCCGAGGAGATGCCGCCGCGCTGCCCGACGCCTCCGCCGACCACCGGAGCGACCTGCGGACGGGCGAGGTAGCGGGGCCCGAGCTCGCTGTGGCGGACCTCGACCAGCTGCGCCCGGACCAGCTCACCCAGCAGACGGTGGTGCTCGTGAGGATCGGCGACCCCTGCGGGGCGGATGCGGTCGCAGTGCCACCTGGTCATCTCGACCCCGACGCCGTCGGGCAGCAGACTCGCCCCGGCCAGCACCGAACGCGCCGCCGGCGAGAGGCGGAGCACGGCCGCATGCACGAGGTCGTCGAGCGATCCGGTCACGGGCCCTCGGAGCGGGCCGGACCTGTCGAGGGCGCCACCGGCCTCGAGCTCGATCGCGAGGGGGATGCCCGCGCCGTTCCTCGCCGTGCGCAGCACGAGCTCGGGCGAGGCACCGGGGCCGAGCCGGTCCGCGGCGAGCTGGAGCGCGGGGCCGCCGAGCCCGTCGTCGCGTTCGTCCACGCCGAGCGGCGGGATCACCAGCACCTGCTCACCCGGCAGGTCGAGCGGGGCCTTCGCGGTCACGACGACGTGCAGGGACGGACGAGCGTCGATGAGCCCGACCACCAGCTCGCCGACCTCGACCATTCGGTGCTCCGCGCCGTCGATGATCACGACCGTCCGGTCGTGGGGCAACGCCCTCCTCGCCGACTCACGGCGACCGCTCACCTCGGGCGACTCACCAGCACCCAGCGCGTCGCCGAGGGCCGCGTCGAGGCCGTCGGTGGCCGATCGCGCATCGAGCCAGATGGCGGAACTGCCCGCATGGACCGTGGTGAGCCAGTGCTCGACCGCTCGGGTGGTGCCGACGCCGGTGGGTCCCATGACGGTCACGATGCGATGACGTGCCACGAGGGCGTCGAGGGTCGCGATGCACTCGGTGCGCCCGACCACCGGGTCGACCCTGGGCCGAGGCGGTCGCCCGAGCACCTCGAGGTGCCGGGAGCGCAACGTCGGATCGTGGTGCAGCACCCGTCGCTGCATGTCCTGGAGCTCGGTCCCCGGGCTCACGCCGAGGGCGTCGCGCAGCTCCTCGCGCACGTGGTCGTGCAACCGGAGTGCGTCGGCCTGTCGACCGACCTGGAACAGGCCCTGCATCGCGTTGGCTGCACGCGGCTCCCTCGTCGGCTCTGCCCGAGCCAGCTCGACCAGCTGCTCGACGGTGACGGCATCGGCGCCGACACGGACGACCATGGCCGTCCAGTCGTCCTCGATCGCCAGTCGTTCGACCTCGAGGCTCCAGCGGAGACCAGCCAGCAACTCGTCGTCGCCGAGCGCGCCGAAGGGCTGACGCCACCGGGCCAACGCAGCCGACATGAGCCGAGCGGCGCCGGCGGGATCGGACGCTCGGCGAGCGCGAGCATCACGGACCGCGTCGCGGAGCTCCCAGATGTCCATCTGGTCCGGCACGAGCGCGTAGCCGTCGTCGACGGCCGGCAGGTACGTCGACTCGGCTCCCGGCACACCCGGCTCGATCGCGGCGCGCAGGCGCCGGATGTGCGCCTGCACCGCGTTCGCCGGGTTCGCGCTGCGGGCGTCGGGGTCGAGGCACTCGGCGAGCAGGGTCGAAGCGACACCGCTCGGCGCGTGGGCGCACAGCAACGCGGCGACCCTCCGACGTTGGGTGCCCCGCAGCTCGATCGGTGCTCCGTCCACGGTGAGCCGGAGCTCCCCGAGGATCTCGACGCTCAGCAAGTGCTCCCTCGTACGGTGCTGCGCACCCCGACCCGGGTGACGTCACACCATCTTTGTCTGCACAACTCATCACCGTCGACTCCGTGCTGACACATCTGTCAGCGGGATGTCAGCGCCGCGTCGCAGTCTGTCTCCAGGCCTCGCGCCTGACGGTGTCGTCCGTCGAGCTGACCGGGACGCTGCGTTCCGCCCCATCGCGACTACCTCGGGCAGCTCGACGGACACCCGGCCCCACCAGGGGTGCTGCGAGCGTCCTCGCTGCTCACCCGAGCGGACCTGCCCGGCGCACCCGTTGCATCGGACGGCGACGGCGACAGCTGGTCGCGATCGGGTAAGGATGGTCCCACCGACCCGAGCGCGAGGAGCACGACGATGCACTTCTACCCCTACCTCAACTTCGACGGGACCTGCCGCGACGCCTTCACCTGGTACCAGGGGATCTTCGGTGGCGAGCTCACCATCCTCGGCCCCGAGGTCGCCGGGGGCGACGTGCCACCTGAGTTCGCCGACCGCGTCATCCACGCCGCCCTGGTCATGCCCACCGGCGCGCTCCTGATGGCCAGCGACACCCAGCCCGGCCAGCACCGGACGGCCCAGGGCACCTACGTCAACGTCTCGACACCCGACACGGATGAGGCACGACGCGTCTGGAACGCGCTCGCCGAGAACGCCGTCGAGATCGAGTCCGACCTCCAGGAGGTCTTCTTCTCGCCTGCGTTCGGCGTCCTGACCGACCGCTACGGCACACCTTGGATGGTCTCCGCCCCCTCCCCCGACACCTTCGGGGGCTGAGGTGGCGAACCACGGCGACTGGCAGCTGCAGATCTACCTGGGCGGGCTCACGGGTGTCATGCCCGAGCTCCCCATGACGACCGCCGAGATGGAGGCGCGGGCACACGAGGTCCTGTCGCCGCAGATCTGGTCCTACGTGAGCGGGGGCGCAGGCAACGAGCACACCCAGCGCGCCAACGTCGGGGCGTTCGAGCAGTGGGGCCTCATGCCGCGGGTCCTCCGTGGCGCGGCGATGCGGGACGTCTCGGTCGAGCTGTTCGGCACGCGCTACGAGACCCCCCTGATGCTCTCGCCGATCGGTGTCATCGCGCTGTGCGAGGAGAGCGGCCACGGCGACCTGGCGACCGCCCGGGCCTCGGCCTCGACCGGCGTCCCGATGGTCGCCTCGACCCTCATGGAGGACCCGCTCGAGGACGTCGCCGCCGCGCTCGGCGACACCCCCGGTTGGTTCCAGCTCTACCCGCCGAGCGACCGGGAGGTCTGCGAGAGCTTCGTGCGTCGAGCCGAGGCGGCCGGCTGGTCCGCCCTGGTCGTCACGCTCGACACCCTCACCCTGGGGTGGCGTCCACGCGACCTCTCGATCGCCAGCTTCCCGCAGCTCCAGGGGCTCTGCCTGGCGAATTACTTCTCCGATCCGGTCTTCCGTTCACGCCTCGAGCGCCCACCGGAGGAGGACGTCGAAGCCGCGACCGGGCTGTGGGCGCTCAGCTTCGGCAACCCCGGCATGACCTGGGACGACCTCGACTGGATCCGGACGCTCACGGACATGCCGATCCTGCTCAAGGGCGTGCAGGACCCCGAGGACGTGCGCCAAGCGCTCGACCACGGCGTCGACGGAATCTACTGCTCGAACCACGGCGGACGGCAGGCGAACGGCGGCATCCCCGCGCTCGACTGCCTGCCGGGTGTGGTCGAGGCGGCGGGCGACGCGCCGGTCGTGTTCGACTCCGGCATCCGCACCGGCGCGGACGTGGTCAAGGCGCTCGCGCTCGGCGCGACCGCGGTGGGCATCGGCCGGCCCTACGCCTACGGGCTGGCGGTCGGCGGCCAGGCGGGCATCGAGCACACGCTGCGGTGCCTGCTCGCCGAGACCGATCTGATCATGGCGGTCGACGGCTACGGCAGCATCGCGGATCTGACCCCTTCGGCACTGCGGCAGGTCGCTCCCGGGCTCGGTTGAGGCCGGACCAGGGCTCGGTCGAGGCCTGGCCCGGGATCAGTTGAGGCAGGAAAGGACTCTCCCGTAGCCTGCGGACCGCAGACAGGGAGGATGACGATCGTGGGTGACGCCGGGACGGTGAGCGGTGAACCGCGCCGCGACGCGGACGACGTCACCGTGTCCCCGCACACCCCGACGCTCCGGTCGGCCCACGCCTCGACCGCCGACCACGAGCTCGCCTCGGTCGACGGTGAGCTCGTGGCCAAGGCACTCGCCGGGCTGAGCATCGCCGGCTGGCAGGTGCTCCACGACCGCGTCATGTCGACCGGCGACACCATCGACCACATCGTCGTCGGACCGGGTGCGGTCATCGTGATCGACACGAAGGGCTGGAACGGTCACCTCGAGGTGCGCGACAACCGCCTCTACAACGACGGCTGGTCCCAGACGAAGGCGATCACCCACCTCGCGACCCAGCGCGGGGTCATCCGCGACCTGCTGCGGATCCGTGTGGGCAGCGACGGCCCGGTCGACATGGCGCTGGTGATCACCACCCAGTCGGACTTCGGGCCGGTCTCGGTCGGGGGCACCGTGGTGCTGGGCATCGGCCATCTCATCGAGGCGATCAGCTCGACCCGACCCGCGTACTCGAGGGAGAAGGTCGACGAGGTCGTCGCCGTGCTGTCGGCCACCTTCCCTGCGGCGGGCACCGTCGCACCGACCTCGTCGGGACTGCACCACATCGACGGACTCGAGCTCGGCGACATGTTCAACCGGGCGAACCGCTTCGTCTACCTGCTCACGTCTCGCGACGGCGGGCGCCACCACATGCACCTCCACGACGAGGACGGCGAGCGGATCGGCTCGAAGGACCTCAGCGACGGCCGGGTCCACCTCGAGCACCGCCCCGACCCCCTCGCCGCGAGCGTGCTGCGGGCGGCGACCCAGACGGGACTGCACTTCCGTCCCGGTGACGTGCCCGAGGTCCCCGTCACGATCCCCGACGGTCGACTGAGCTCGCTGCACGGCCGGCTCCACTCGTCGGTCGTCGTGGGCAACCGGTGGCAGGGCCGGAGCCAGGACCGCCTCTACGGGAGCCTCGTCAATCCCGCCGAAGGCACCTTCGATCTGGGCTATGTCGACCTCACCACCGGTTGGGTGAAGCCCGCCTCGCGCGGTCCGCTGTCGCGCGAACGAGGACCGGCCGAGCGGTACCTGGCGCTGCTCCGGGACCGGTGTCCGTTCGCGTACGGACCCGAGGGCACCTCACCCACCCGATCGAAGGCCTCGGTCGAGCTCGCCACGCGCGTCGAGGCCCCGGTGCCGGCGGCGCCGACCCGGTCCGATCCCGGCGATGGCGAGGGCGAGGGCGACGACACTGCGACGACCATCGTGCTCGACCGGTTGGATCCGGTGGTCGAACCCAAGCAGTTCGACCTGCCGGGATCCTGACCGCTCCCGGGAGGCCCGGCTGGCGGTGCGATCAGTCGCCTCGGAGCGCGTCCAGCTCGGTCTCGATCTGCGGACGGATCTCGCGGGCGAGCTCACGACCGAGCGAGCTGGACGCCTCGACGACGAGGTAGGCGCCGTAGCCACGCCCGAGGTCCAGCCACGGGACGGCTCCATAGGCACCCGCGTCCTCGATCAGCTCGGTGTCGAGGTCCGCGACCCACCAGCCGAGGCCGTAGCCGCGGTAGCGGAACTCGTTGCTCGTCCCCGGGTCACCCTCTGACTCGGTGTCGCCGGACTCGGCTGCCTCGGCCTCGGCGGTCCCGTCGTCCGGACCGTCGTCGGGTTCGTCGTCGTCGGGCGAGGTCGACAGCTGCGCGTCGTAGGTGCTCACCGCCCGGTCGGTGTGCATCCGCTCCACGGACTCCTCGGACAGCACTCGACCACCGTCGCACGAGCCACCCCGGAGGTGCATCAGGAGCAGCGCCGCGTAGTCCAGCGGATCGATGTACGCCCCACCCTCCATGTTCGGGTTGTCGGTCGCCACGAGGTTCGCCGGGTCACCGGCGAAGCCGACCGGGTAGCCGAACGGCCCGGCCTGGCTCACCGGCTGCGCGAAGTGGTTGTTATAGGCGAGGCTGTCGACACCGCAGGGCTGCACGTAGGTCTCGTCGATCAACTCGGCCCACGACCTGCCGGACACCGCTTCGGCAACAGCTCCGGCGACCTGCCACTGACCACCGCCGTAGCGGAACTCGGTGTCCGGCGGCACGACCTCGGCGTCGTCGTCACCGGTGGTGAAGATCCGCTCACCGCACTCCTCGAGCCCTCCGGTGGTGAGGTACTGGCAGATGTAGGGGGCGTAGGTGGGGCTCGGCAACAACCCGACCAGGCCGGAGCTGTTCGAGACGAGCTGGGCAGGGGTGACGTCGGGGTTCGAGGCCTTCGCGCCCTCCCAGTCGACCGCGTCGGCGACGGGCGCGTCGACGTCGAGCAGCCCCTGGTCGTGCAGTCGCATGAGCACTCCTGCGGTGATCATCTTCGACGACGACGCGATCAGGCTGAGGTGGTCGGGACCGAACTCCTCGCCCACGTAGTGCTCGTAGACGACCCCCTCGTCGCGATCGACCACGACGAGTCCGGCGCCGTTCAGGTCCTTGGCGGCCACGAAGTCGTCGATCGTCGTCGCGACCCCCTCGAAGTCCGCGGCCTCGGCGATCGACACCGCCGAGGTGGTCGTCGCCGCCGTCGTGGTCGTGGCGGCGTCCTCGTCGTCGGAGCCGGTGCATCCGGCGGCGACGAGCGCCGTCAGGACGAGCGCTGCAGCCACGGCGCGGGAACTGCGAGCGCGGCCGGCACGCGGCGATCGGCTCACACGAGCTGCTGCTGGCGTTGCTGCGTCCATGGCGACCCCCTCGTCGATCGAGCGCCGATCCTAGGGTCGACCGCCACGGGTCGCTGCGGCCCGGCGAGCACCGCTGGGGCATCATCGGGGGACCGATCGTCGAGACGGTCGTCCTGGACACAGCACCGGAGCCCGTGTGAGCGACACCCCGACCACCCCACCCACGCCGCCGTCGTGCGCCAGCTACGACGAGCTCCGCGCCAACCTGGCCGAGGTGCAGGCGCGGATCGCGAGGGCGGCCGAGCGCGTGGACCGGGACCCGGCCGAGGTCCGTTTGCTGCCCGTCACCAAGACGCTCGACGACCAGCGCATCGAGTGGGTGGCGCAGGCGGGCACCGAGCTCGTCGGCGAGAACAAGGCCCAGGAGGCCCGGTCGAAGGCCGGGCTGTTCGAGCGGACCGGTCTGCGATGGGCGATGATCGGCCACCTGCAGACGAACAAGATCCGCGACGTGGTCGGCTCCGCTGCCGAGCTGCACTCCCTCGACCGGCTCGAGCTCGCCGAGAAGCTCGAACGTCGCCTGCAGGCAGAGGGGGCCTCGCTCGACGTCTTCATCCAGGTGAACTCCTCCGGCGAGCAGAGCAAGTTCGGGCTCGAGCCCGACGCAGTGGTCGACTTCGCCCGGTCGATCCTGCCGCTGCACTCCCTACGCGTCCGGGGCCTGATGACCCTCGCGGCGAACACACCCGACCGAGCCGCAGTCGGTCGCTGCTTCGACACGATGACAGCGCTGCGCGAACGGCTCCGACAGGAGCTCCCGGACCCGGAGTGCTACGCCGAGCTCTCGATGGGGATGTCCGGCGACTACGAGCTCGCCGTCGAGCACGGCGCCACCACGGTCCGGGTCGGTCAGGCGATCTTCGGCGCCAGGGCCACCCCCGATTCGCACTACTGGCCACCCTCTACGTGAGTTCTGTGACCACGCTGCTGACCGAACGACTGAGCACCGAGTTCGGCGACGAGGCGACCGCCCGGGCCGTGGTGGCCAACCTGTCGGCGGAGCAGCTCGCCCAGCTCGAGGCGGCGGTGCCCGCCGCCGAGATCGCCACCGCGCCGCAGCTCTCCTACCTGCCCGACACGACCGAAGGACCGGTCGACCACCTGGTCGTGCTGGCGTTCGGCAATCGCGTGGCGGCCGACGGCACGGTGACGGCAGGGCCGACGAACGAGGCGCTGGCCGACTCTGTCGAGTCCTACGTGGCCGAGCATCCGACACCGGTGTTCGCCCAGTGGGAGGTCGCCGACATCCTGATCGAGCGCGGTGTACCGGACGTCGTGTCGATCGAGCCCGTGGTCGGAGCCGATGGCGCCGTCACCTATCTGAGCACCTCGGGGGTGACCGACCAGGTCGTGGCGGCTGCCGACGCCGCCGGCACCGACCTGGGCAGGGTGGGCGTCGTCGGGTTCGCCGATCACGTCGTGCGGTGCGTCATGACCGCGACGGCCTCGGGCATCGAGGACGCCGTGGTCGTCGACGGACTCGCGCTGCCCACCGCGTACGACCCGGAGTCAGGTCAGGAGTGGACCCGTGACCGGTTCGCCTACCTGACGGTCGACCTCTCGGGGCGCATCGGCGCACGCTGAGCTCGACCGAGCGGGTCACCGCACGTCGACCATCCGGTCACCTGCGTGCAACGGGTCGCGGGCGACGGCCAGGAGCGACACACCGATCCCGTAGGTGTGGATCCTGCCGTTCGGGACGATCCGGATGAAGCAGCCGTCCGGCTCCTCGAGCGCACCCGGCGGCGATGGCGTCGACGATCTCGGGGGCAT
>JAFAFN010000003.1 GCA_023423475.1 Actinomycetes bacterium
GACCGCGCTCGAAGCACGCGACGGGAACTGCGACTTCACCGGCTGCGACGCCCACCTCGCATGGCTCGACGCCCATCACGTCCGCTACTGGCGCCACGACGGTCCCTCGGACCTCGACAACTTCGTGCTGCTGTGCCGGCGTCATCACCGCGTCGCACACCGCAACGGCTGGAGCGTCGAGCTCACCCCCGACGGCTGGACGATCTGGACCACACCCTCAGGCCACCGCTTCTGGGGCCAACGCCACCACCACCAACGAGCCGGCCCACTCCCCTGAGGGACCGGGACGAGAGGCAAGATCGATCGACGCGGCGGGACGCCGACGGTCGACGGCCGAACGCGACACCGCGCCGGCACGACGAGTCGTGCGGCGCGGTACCGACGGATGGCTCAGCTGGGCAGCTCGACCAGCTGAACGATTGGGATCAGCTGAACGACTGGCCGCAGCCGCAGGTGCGCTGCGCGTTGGGGTTCGTGATCGCGAACCCGGACTGGTCGAGGCCGTCCTTGTAGTCGAGCGTCGCGCCGGTGAGCAGCTGGGCGCTGGAGGGGTCGACGATCACACGGACGCCGCCCTTCTCGAGGGTGAGGTCGTCGGAAGCGACATCGGAGTCGAAGAACATCTCGTAGGAGAAGCCGGAGCAACCGCCGGGACGCACGGCGACCCGGAGTGCCAACGCATCGTCACCCTCGGCGGTGATGAGCTGCTTGACCTTGTCGGCGGCGGTGTCAGTGAGAGTGATCATTGTGCTGGCCTCCACGCTTCGAGCACGGGTTCGCGACGAATTCTACCGGTATCCACCGTGAGAATGACAGCGCCCCCGTGCAGGTTCGTGCGGGACGCGTCGTTCACGGCAGGGTCGAGAGACGGGTCTGGCAGGGCACCCGGTCCGCCAGGCCCCTGAACTCGACCACCTGCGCGCCGCCGACCTCGTCGACGAAGCCCTCGATCAGGCCACGGTGCAGCGAGCAGACCAGCTCGGGCGACGTCTCGGCCATGTCGGCGAACGGACAGTGGGCGAACGCGACGGTCGCGCCGGCGTCGTCGGCGACCGACGCAGGGTCGAACCCGAGGCCGTCGAGCATCTCGATCGCCGCACCGACGCACTCGTCCGGCGCCGCCGAGCTGCGAACCGCCAGTCGCCGACCCTCGTCACGCCCGGCGCACGCGGCGGCTTCACCGTCGATGCCGGCCTCGGCCGCCATCGACAGCAGCATGCGGGCGAGCATGGGGAACACGGGCGGTTCGAGCCCGAGCGACGGGGCCTCGGCGGCCAGCGAGTAGAGCTTCTGGGGCCGCCCGACCGCACCGCTGGTGTCGGGGCGGGACTCGAGCAGACCCACGTCGCGCATGCGCTCGAGATGGGGGCGCACGGTGTTCGGGTGCAGCCCGAGCGAATCGGCGACCTCGGAGGTCGACAGCGGCCGGGCCGAGCGGGCGAGGTCCAGGTAGATGGCGTAGCGCGTGTTGTCACCCAGGGTCTTCAGCAGATCCAGGCGACGCTCGGCGGTGGGCACGAACACGATCGTAGTCGTCGCGCTCGAAATAACACGGTGGAACCCGGTAAAATGGACGACGTGGCGACGACACCCGCGCGCACCAGCTCCGCTCCGCTCCCCTCCCCCGAGGACGTGATCGAGCTGCTGCGCGGCGTGATCGACCCGGAGCTCGGCCTCGACATCGTCTCGCTCGGCATGGCCAAGGGCGCCACGGTCGAGCCCGACGGCGCCGTTCGAGTCACCATCGCGCTCACCACCAGCGGCTGTCCCCTGCGCGCCCAGATCATGAAGGACGTGCGCGCCAGGGTCGGCGGCCTGCCCGGGGTCGAGAAGGTCACCTTCGACTGGACCGAGCTCACCCAGGAGGAGAAGGCGGTCGCCATGGACCGGGCCCGCCGCAACATCGCCGAGCGACCGGACCAGACCGCGCTGCCCGCCACGACCAAGGTGATCATGGTCGCCTCAGGCAAGGGCGGCGTGGGCAAGTCGTCGGTCACCGTGAACCTCGCCGCGGCGCTCGCCGCCGAGGGCTTCACCGTCGGCGTGATGGATGCCGACATCTGGGGTTTCTCGGTCCCGCGCATGGTCGGCATCGACGGCCGCCTCGAGGGCGCCGAGGACAGCGCACGCATCCGTCCCCACGAGCTGCCGGTCGGTGCCGGTCGGCTGCGTGTGGTCTCGATGGGGTTCCTCGTCGAGGACGAGGGCGCCGCGCTCATGTGGCGGGGCCTCATGCTCAACCGAGCGGTGCAGCACTTCCTCGAGGACGTCGACTGGGGCGACCTCGACTACCTGCTCATCGACATGCCGCCCGGTACCGGCGACGTGCAGATGGGACTCGCCAAGCTCCTGCCCCGCGCCGAGATGATCGTGGTGACCACCCCGTCGCGCACCGCCCAGCGCGTCGCGATCCGGGTCGTCGACATGGGACGCAAGAACTACCTCCGCATCGCGGGGGTGATCGAGAACATGTCCAGCTACATCGACGACACCGGCCGGGAGCACCACCTGTTCGGCAGCGGAGGCGGCGACGAGCTCGCTGCCGAGGCCGGCGTGCCGTTGCTCGGCCGCGTGCCGATCGAGCCCGCGGTCGCAGAGGGCGGCGACGAGGGCCGCCCGATCTCGCTCGGCGAGGGGCCAGCCGCCGAAGAGTTCCGCCGCATCGCCCGGCTACTCGTCGACGAGGTCGTGCCGCCGGCCGATCTCGCCAGCTGCTCCGCTCGGCTGCTCGGCGCGATGGACGCCGCGCTCGCCGCAGCATCCAGCTGAGTCTCTCTCCCCCGATCGACCAGCCCGCTGGGCGCCCTCAGACGGGGTCCGGCTCCGGCACCTCGCGTTCGGACCAGAGCTGCCAGATCATCCGTGTCGCGACGACCACGAGCAGCGCGGCGAACAGCCCGTTGGAGAGCGCGTCGGACATGCCGACCGAGATCATCCCGGCGCCGAAGGCCGAGATCATCCCGGCCAGACCGGCGACCACCCCGGTCGCCATCGCGACGTTCCCCTTGCGCCAGTTCCGCCACGTCCCCATGACGGCCGTCGGGATGATCACCGCGAGCGACGTGCCCTTCGACAGCGCTGCGCTCATGTCGAAGCCGACGACCATCACCGGCACCATGATGATCCCGCCGCCGACGCCGAGCAGTCCGGCGAGCACACCCGAGGCCAGTCCGGTCACGACCAGCGCGACCGCACCGACGGCGCTGAGCGGTGCCCGACCGGCCGCATCGCCCTGGCCGAAGA
>JAFAFN010000025.1 GCA_023423475.1 Actinomycetes bacterium
TTCCGCCCGTCCCGACTCCCCGCCGGCGGGCGACCGAGTACGACAGGTGGTGGCGAGTGACCGAGCGGCACAGCAAGGAACTGCTCAGCGCACTGGCCGCCGTCGCACCGGGACGGCCGCTGCGAGAGGGTCTCGACCGCATCCTCAAAGCGGGCATGGGCGCTCTGATCGTCATCGGCGACGGGCCAGAGGTGCTCAACATCTCCTCGGGTGGCTTCCTGGTCAACGCCTCGTTCTCGCCCCAGCGCCTGTCCGAGCTGGCCAAGACCGACGGCGCCATCGTGCTCACCCCGGATGCCGGCTACATCGCTCGTGCGAACGTGCACCTGGTGCCCAACCCGAACGTGCCCACCGAAGAGACAGGCACCCGGCACCGCACCGCCGAACGTGTGGCCCGGTCCATCGGTGTGCCGGTGATCTCGGTGTCCGAGGACATGGCGGTGCTCACCGTCTACACGAAGAACGAGCGCTACCAGCTCGAGTCCATCCCCTCGATCCTGAGCCGCTGCAACCAGGCGTTGCAGACCCTCGAGCGCTACAAGTCGCGCCTCGACGAGGTCTCGTCCAACCTCACGTCGCTCGAGGTCGAGGACATCGTCACCCTGCGCGACGTCGTCACGCTGCTCCAGCGCGCCGAGCTCGTCGCTCGTATCTCCGAGGAGATCGAGCAGTACTTGACCGAGCTGGGCACCGACGGTCGGCTGGTCCGCCTCCAGCTGCGAGAGATGATGGCCGGCGTCGAGGACGAGCGCCGACTGGTCGTGCGCGACTACTTCCAGTCTGACATGTCCTGGAACCTCGAACAGGCCATCGACACCCTCTCCGATCTGACCATCGACGAGCTGCTCGACGCAGAAGAGGTCGTGCACACCCTGCACCTGTCGGGCCACACCGATGACCTCGACTCCTCGATCGAACCCCGCGGGTACCGCATCCTCGCCCGCATCCCACGCCTGCCCGACGACGTGGCCGAGGTGCTCGTCGAGCAGTTCGGATCCCTCGACAAACTGACCAGGGCCTCGGTACCCGACATGGCGGCCGTCGACGGGGTGGGCGAGCACTGGGCCGTCACGATCAAGGACGCGCTCTCGCGCATCGCAGAGTCGAGCATCCTCGACCGCTACTCCTGACCGGCCCTTCGCCGCAGTGGAGCTGATCCGAAGAAGGGTGTTGCCCCGACGCGCCCTCATCCGTAACGTACAACCAGATGGTTGTAGGTAATGAGCTGACGCAGGACGAGGTCGACCGGGTGTTCCACGCACTCGCGGACGCGACACGACGTGACGTCGTCGAGCGCGTCCTCCAGGGCGAGCACACCGTGTCGGACCTCGCAGCGAACTATCCGATGAGCTTCGCCGCGGTGCAGAAGCACGTCGCGGTGCTCGAACGCGCCGGCCTCGTGGTCAAGCGCAAGCGGGGCCGGGAGCAACTCGTCAGCGGCAACGTCGCGACCATCCAGCAGGCGGCCGCGCTGCTCGACCAGCTCGAGCTCATCTGGCGTGGCCGCATGGAACGTTTCGGTGACCTGCTTGCCGAGGAATCAGGGGGTTCGCAGGGGCCGCCCGACGAAGGAGCAACGACATGACCGTGACCGACATCGACCGGGACCTCGAGGCGTGCAGCCTCGCCGTGACGAGTGAGTTCGACGCCGCACCGGATGCGGTGTGGCAGCTCTGGGCCGACCCTCGCCGGCTCGAGCGCTGGTGGGGTCCGCCGACCTACCCGGCGACGTTCGTCGAGCACGACATGCGTCCCGGCGGCGTGGCGACGTACTACATGACCAGCCCCGAGGGTGATCGCTACGGCGGCTGGTGGAAGTTCCTCGAGGTCGACGCGCCCCGCTCGATCCTGCTCGAGGACGGCTTCGCCGACGAGCACGGCACGCCGAACGATGAGCTGCCCGTCACCACGACGCGCGTCGAGGTCGTGGCCCGCGACGGCGGCGGGACGACCATGCGGATCCGGTCGACCTTCCCGTCGACCGAGGCGATGCAGCAGATGATCGAGATGGGCATGGAAGAGGGTCTGGCGGCTGCGATGGGTCAGATCGACGGGATCCTCGCCGAGATCGTCGCCTGAGCCGCTGGTCACCGAGGGGCTGCTGGGTAGTGTCGCCGCCATGCGCGAGACGACACTGCCCAGCGGGACCCCGGCCATGCTCCACGAGGTCGATGGGGCGACGCGTGGGATCGTCGTCATCCCGGACATCTGGGGGCTGCGCCAGCTCTACGCCGACATGGTGGACGACCTGGCGGCGCGCACCGGCTGCTCGGTGGTGGCCTTCGAGCCCTTCCCCGGACAGGACCTGCCGGGAGCGACCGAACCCAACGCACTCGCCGTCCGGTCCGCCGCGCTGCGCAGCACCGACGACGATCGCCTCCTCGGCGACGCGGTCGCCGCGGCCGACCTGCTCGGTGTCGACGCCGTCGGGGTGGTCGGCTTCTGCATGGGTGGCATGTACGCCCTCAAGGCGAGCGCGCTCGACCGCTTCGACCGCGCCGTCTCGTTCTACGGGATGATCCGGGTGCCGACGGACTGGGAGAGCCCCGGCCAGGGTGAGCCGCTCGACGCGGTCGCCCGACGCGGCGACACCGCGGTGCTCGCCATCATCGGCACCGTCGACGGCTACACCCCGCCGGCCGACGTGGATGCCCTCGAGGCGCTCGGCGCCGAGTGCGTCCGCTACGAGGGTGCCGATCACGGGTTCGTGCACGACCCGTCGCGTCCGGCACATCGCCCCGACGACGCCGCCGATGCGTGGCGGCGCTCCGACGCCCTGCTGCGCGGCTGAGCGCTACTGGGAGCGGATCTCGAGCTCGCGCCGCTTGAGGATGCGGTAGGCGCGGTCGTTCTGCTCGATCCAACCCAGCCGCAGGAAGCTCGCGATCGCCTTGTTGACGCGCTCGCGAGAGGCGCCGACCAGTCCGGCCAGCTCCTCCTGGGTGATCGGGATCTCGAACTCCTCGTCGTCGCCGGCGAGCTCGAGCAGGTGCTTCGCGGTGCGCCCGGTCACGTCGAGGAAGAACGCGTCGGCGAGGGCCTCGTCGGTCGAGCGGATGCGCTGGCTGAGCAGGCGGACGACCGACCAGAGCAGCTCCGGCTTGGTCTCCCACACCGAACGCAGCACGTCGTAGGGGATCCGGATGACCGAGGACTGCTCGAGCGCCCGTGCCTCTGCCGAGCGACCGAGGCCGTCGAAGAGCCCCATCTCGCCGAACAGATCGCCGCGCTCCATGATCGCGACCATCGACTCGCGTCCGTCGAAGGACTTGTTGGAGATGGCGATGCGCCCGTCGATGACGACGTAGCAGGCATCGGCCTCGATGCCTTCTGCGAAGACGACGTCGGAGCGGATGAGCT
>JAFAFN010000122.1 GCA_023423475.1 Actinomycetes bacterium
CCTCGTAGCCGGGCCGGGCGACCCCGATCAGCTCGACTCCGTGCTGCGTCGCGGCGAGCGACCAATCCGGTCCGAACGCAGGACCGCTGATCAGACCGTGGTGGGCGAGCACCGGTCGGCCACCCTCGGCGCCGCTGCGGTGGTACTCGAGGACGTCGCCGTCGGGGTTCGTGAACGTCTCGGACATCGGGGGCCTCCGGCAGGAAGTGCGGCTGGCGGCCATCGACCGCTCCAGCCTGCCCGACCCGGCGGCATCGTGTACATCGCCCCCCGAGTGACGGTTCCTCAGGCGATCGGCGACGACGATGCCAGTGAGTCAGCGGCTCGTGTCAGGCAGTCGGTCGTGAGGTGCAGCCCGTCGGACTGCAGGCAGTCCGACGCGACGTCCTCGCCCGAACCGAGCAGCTCGGCGAGATCCGCGACGACGACCCAGTCGCGGTCCGCGGCGAGCTCGGCCGCCAGCTCGTGCACGTGTCGGTTGGTGAGGCCGACGCGGTCCTCGTCGGTGCGGACGTGGCCGACCCAGAGCACCGTCGTGCCGGTGTCCTCGAAGGCGTCGAACGCCGCGGCGAGGCGCCTCGAGTACTCCTCGTCCCACGCGTCGTCGTCGGCCATCGTCGCGACGACGTCGCCGTTCGCGTCGACGAGGTCCTGGGCGTCGTTCGATCCGAGCGAGAACACGAGCACGTCCGGCGGGAAGTCCCGGGCGAGCTCGTCGAGGCGGGCGTTCCAGTCGAAGGAGTCCGCCCGGGCGAGACCCGTGCCGGGCTCACCGATGACCTTGACCGTGACCTCGTCGCCGACGGCCTCGCGCAGCGACGCGCCGAGCCCGACCGAGATGGAGTCGCCCGCCACGGTCACCTTGCGCGGGTTCTCCGGTGTCGCCTCGGCGGCGTCGTCGCCACCGCCGCACGCGCTCAGCCCCATGACGACGACGCTCAACGCGACGAACAGGGCCAGCGGACGGGGTCGAGGAGCGAACAGCACCCCGACGTTCTAGGCGACCGCGCCGGCCCGGTCAGATCACCGGCGGCGGGCCTCCCTGGGTCGGCGGCTGGCCCGCGGCGCCCCACTCGCTCACCGTCGTCTGGTAGCTGCCCTGCTGGGGCAGCCCGCCGGTCGACATGATGTGGGCGAACTGCTGCTGCGCGTACTCGGTGATCGGCGTCACGGTCACGCCGGTGCCGTAGGCGCAGATCTCGCTCCACTGTCCGATGGCGCCGGAGTCGAACCGCATGCCGATGACCGCCGTGCTGCCGAGGCGTCGTGCTTCCTCGACCATGCGGGCCATCGCCTCGCTGCGGCTCTGCGAGAGCAGCTTGGTGAACTCGGGGATCTCGCCGCCGCCGATCGAGCGGAGTCCGGCGATGCAGCCGGCACCGATGTTCCTGGACCTGACGGTGAGGCCGAAGATCTCGCCCTGTGTCGAGGTGATCTCGTAGCCGGGGAAGTCGAAGCTCGTGGTGATCAACATGGCCCGACGGTAGGACCCTGGGCTCCGGCGGTCCGGTCAGTCGACGCCGAGGTGGTGCGGGAACTCGAAGACCTCGCCGGAGGTCCGCGCGAGCGACTGGTAGTCGCGGCGTGAGAACCGCCAGCCGTCGGCGGTCCGTGCGTAGCGGTCGTGGTACACGCCGTAGGCGGTCGACCACTCCTCGGTGGCGGTCTCGAGGCGGATCTCGCACATGAAGATGCGTGCGGCCGCCCGGTCGGGATCGCCGTCGGTCGCGAGGCTGATCCTGGAGTTCAGGATGACGAACTCGAAGAAGGCGAACCGTTCGATCGCCCCGGAGATGAAGTCGCCGACCTGCTGGGGTCCCACGAACTCGAAGGCCTCGCGCGAGACGGTGTCGACACGCACCGGCGCGTCGGGCAGGAAGAGCTCGGAGAGCTCCGACCAGGCACGTCGGTTGATGACGTCCGCGTAGGCGCTCTGGACCCTGGAGACTCCCAGGTGGTCCTCGAGCTCGGAGGCCACCTCAGTCCTCGGTGGACTCGGGCCAGATCTGGTCGACGGCGGTGAGCGCGCCGGTGTGCACGTCGAAGATGAAGGCGCCGATCTGGGTGTCGGCGGGGATGAGCTCGCACGCCCGGATCTTGGCGATGTCCTCTCGGACGGTCTCCTTCTGATCGGTGTTCGCGAGGAACTCCCAGTCGCCGGTGTCCTTGCCGGTGGCCTCGGCCACACGTGCCCGCATCTGCTCCTCGGTCGAACCGGCGACCGCGCAGTCGGTGTGCTGCACGACGCAGATGCGACGTGCGTTCAACAGGTTGGTCGCGAGGATCAGCGAGCGGAGCGTGTCATCGGTGATGCGAGCACCGGCGTTGCGGATGATCTTGGCGTCGCCCGGCTTGAGGCCGAGCATCGCCAGCGGGTCGATGCGGGAGTCGATGCAGGTGACGACCGCCAGCTCTCGTCCGGCGCGACCGGGCACGCCGGGGTCGACGAACTGGGCTTGGTACTTCTCGTTGGCATCCAGCAGATCGTTGAACATCAACGGTCTTTCTACCAGCTGCCCGGCGCCCGGTCGCCTGCGTCGGTCAGTAGCCCTGCCGGTCAGTTGCTCAGGAGGGCGAGCACGATCTTGTCGCCCTTCGCCGCCGGGTTGAACACGGCGGTCCCGCCGGTGACCTCGATCTCCTGGTCGGTGCCGGGTTCGGTGATCGTGACGCGGCGCATGAGTCCGTGCTTCTTGATCGTGATCTCGGCGGTCGCCCGGCCGAACGTGCGCGCCACGGGCGGCAGACCGTTCGAGGTGTCGCGGTTGAGGACGTAGATGTGCTCGTCGGTGACGGCGACGATCAGCTCGGTGCTGAGGTGGGCGTTCTCGGCGGCGGCGTCCATCACCGCGTGCCGTCCGGCGATCATGCCGACGATGTTGCCGGTGTTGCCACCGACCGTGGAGCCGGCGAGACCGCCGACCGTCGCACCTTCGATGCTCGCGCCCGACAGTGCGGTCGGATAGAACATCCCGGCGCCGTGCACGGTCTCGCGGTCACCGATGACCTGTGCGGCTTCCTGCACGAGGCTGTCTTCGTCGTAGTGGGCCATGGTCGCTCCTGGGCTGTCGATCGGGTGGGCGCAGAGGTGCGCTGCTGATGTGATCGGCAGCGATCCCGTCGACTTGCGCATTCGGTGGTCCCGTCGGGTCGACCACGATGACCACGGCGCGCGCACTTGCCGTATCTCGCGCGTAGTTGCGCGCGTCTATCCGCGGAAGTGTCACTGCGCGCCGGTACGGTTCGGGACATGGGTCGCCCTCGGATCTGCGATGAGCCACGTGTCGCCACTGCCGTACGTCTGCCGGAGTCGCTGCACCAGCGGCTCCAGGACGCGGCGACCGAACGGGACGTGTCGGTCAACCTGCTCGTGACCCGCGCGGTCGAGGAGTACCTCGAGCGTCTGCCGAGCGCCGCGCAGGCGCTGTCCACCGGCGGCGACCGATGAGCGTCGAGCCCGGCTCCGGAGCACGACGCACCCGCGTCCCCACGGCGACGGCCAACTTCGGATCGGGTCGCCGAGAGGGCCACGACGCCACGGCCTTCTACGACCGGTTCGTCGCGCCGGAGATCTCCGCCGACGCCGATGTCGCCGTCGCCGACGAGGTCGACGTCATCTACGCCCAGGACGCCCGCACGATGACCAAGGTCGCGTCCAACTCCGTGGCGCTGGTGGTCACATCGCCGCCGTACTTCGCCGGCAAGGCCTACGAGGAAGAGCTCGGCGTCGACGGGGTGCCCGCCGACTACTTCGAGTACCTCGACCTGCTCCACGACGTCTTCGCCGAGTGCAAGCGGGTGCTCGAGCCCGGCGGTCGCATCGCGGTCAACGTCGCGAACCTCGGGCGTCGTCCCTATCGGTCGCTGTCGGGCGACGTCACCCAGATCCTCCAGGACCTCGGTCTGCTGCTGCGCGGCGAGGTCGTCTGGTGGAAGGGCCGTGCGGCGGGCGGGTCGTGCGCGTGGGGGACCTTCCAGCGTCCGTCCAACCCGGTGCTGCGAGACATCACCGAGCGGGTGGTCATCGCGAGCAAGGGCCGCTTCGACCGGGCGATCGTCCCGGCCAAGCGCGCCGAGGCCGGACTTCCGTCTACGGCGACCATCTCGCGCGACGAGTTCATGGAGGCCACGACCGACCTGTGGGAGATCGGCCCGGAGAGCGCGACGCGTGTCGGGCACCCCGCGCCGTTCCCGGTCGAGCTGCCTCGTCGCCTGATCGAGCTCTACACCTACGAGGGCGACGTCGTGCTCGACCCGTTCATGGGGTCGGGCAGCTCGGCGGTCGCCGCGGTGCGCACCGGGCGCCACTACTTGGGCTTCGACACCGACGACGACTACATCGCCATCGCCGAGGGACGGGTCGCGGACGAGCTCGAGCGGCTCGCGACGGTCGACGACTCCCGGGTGCCGTACCGCGTCGAGCTGCCGGCGGTGGTCGACACCGAGGATGACGAAGCGCCCCAGGAGCGGGCGGTTCGAGAGGGCCGACAGGCGCGGGATCTCGCCCAGCTCCTCCTCCAGGAGTGCGGCTTCACCGACATCCGCTCCGAGGTGAAGCCGCGTGGGCTGGGCATCGCGCTCACCTTCGTCGCCAAGGATGCGACGGGCGCCGACTGGGCGTTCGACGTCTCGGGTGCCTTCACGTCGAACCGCGGTGGCCTGCGCCGGACCGACACCTTGTGGAAGGCGTTGGGCAAGGCGTCGGTGCTGCACGAGAGCGGCGACCGCATGCCGCTCGTCCTGCTGACGACCGATGCTCCCGGTCGTGGCACGGCGGGAGCGCAGTCACTCAAGGTCATGCGGGGTCCGGACAAGCCGATCTTCGACGTGATCGAGCTGCTCGACCTCGAGGACCAGGCCCGCCTGCGCGGCTACGCGGAGTCCGGCCTGCCGGCCTGAGGCGGTGACGGCCTGCCGGCCTGAGGCGGTGACGGCCTGCCAGCTGATCGGCGACGCCGCGAGCGAACACTGCGGCAAGCTGGTCGGGTGGGAGGTCGTTCGGTGGCGTGGTTCGTGGGCGCGTGCGCCGTGGTCGCGGCCTGGCTGATCGGGATCACGATGTGGGGCACGCCCGAGATCGGATTCCGAGCGGGCCTCCCGATCTTCAACTGGGCGTTGATCGTCGCGATCGGTCTGCCGGCGATGCTGGTCGCAGCGCTCGCGGACGGCGGGACGGCGGGCCGACGAGGCGGCTGGCGCACGGCGGGCATCGCAGTCTTCGTGCTCGCGATCCTGGCGCTGATGTGGGTGACCTCGTTCGTGCACTTCGGCGGCTTCTGCATGGACGCGAACGACGTCTGCGTGGTCCGGTGGCCGAGTCGTATCGCCGGACTCGTCCTCGCGCTGGGCCTGCTGGGAGCCGGGTGGACGCTCGCGATACTGGTCGAGCGGTGGCGGCGGTCGCGACGCCCGGTCTGAGCCCGGCCGGGCCGCTCGTCAGTTCGCGGCGGACGGAACGCTGGCCCACGCACCGCGTCGGTGATGCGGCGGCGACGACGACCAACGGTCCCGACGCGATCGCCGCCGCCCGGTCGTGCATCGTCGATGCTCACCGCAAACAGCAGAACCCCCGCCGTGGCAGGGGTTCCGAGGTGTGGAGCTGGCGGGAATCGAACCCGCGACCCCCTGCTTGCAAAGCAGGTGCTCTAGCCAACTGAGCTACAGCCCCAAGGCCGTTCGATGATACCGGTCCCGTGGGTCCCGGACGAATGCGAACGGGTCGGTGCTTGCGCACGGTCCAACGCTCCGGTAAAAAACCCGACCAATATGATCGGTAATAGAGGAAAGAGTGATCAGGGGAGCGGCACCGGCGATGCGCCACGGCGCGACCGCGGCTGGCTGCTCAGCCTCGGTGCGATCCTCGTGTTCCTGCTCGGCTGGTGGATCGTCGCCGAGCTCGAGATCTGGAAGCCCGTCTTCGTGCCGCACCCCCGCGACGTGTGGGGCCGCTTCGTCGAATCGGTCACCATCCACGACGGGCGCAAGGGTCTGAGCAACTACTACCTGTGGGAGCACCTCTGGGCGAGCCTGTGGCGGCTCATCCAGGGCATCGGCTTCGCCCTGCTCGTCGGCGTGCCGCTCGGTCTGTTGATGGGCACCGTCGAGCCCGTGCGTCGCATCACCGAGCCGTTCGTCGACTTCATCCGCTCCATCCCGCCGCTCGCCTACTTCAGCCTGCTCATCATCTGGTTCGGCATCGAGGACACCTCGAAGATCTGGCTGCTCTTCCTGGCCGCGGTCGCACCGATCACCCTCTCGGTGCTCTCGGGTGTCCGGGGCGTGCCGGCCGGTCGGATCAACTCGGCCCGCTCACTCGGGGCGAACCGTCGACAGGTGCTGGTGCACACGATCCTGCCGTCGGTCCTCCCGGAGCTGTCGACCGGCCTGCGTCTGGCCATCGGCTTCGCCTTCACCACGGTCGTCGCCGCCGAGACGGTCAACGGCCTGCCCGGCATCGGTGGCCTGGCCTGGACGACCAAGAGCTACCAGCAGACCGACATCGCGGTGATGAGCGTGATCGTCATCGGCCTCACGGCGATCGCGCTCGACCAGATGGTCAAGTTCATGGAGCGCCGCTTCATCCCGTGGCACGGAGCGACATGAGCGGCCCATGTGACGGAGCGACATGAGCGGCCCATGTGACGGAGCGACATGAGCGACCCATGTGACGGAGCGACATGAGCGACCCATGTGACGGAGCGACATGAGCGACCCATATGACGGAGCGACATGAGCGACCAGACCCAACCCATCGGACCACCCCTGTGGATCCGGACCCCAGAGAGAGGGAACCCCATGAGAGACATCCGTCCGCGCCGCCGTGGTGCACTGACGCTGGCGATCGCTGCGATCGCCGGCCTGTCGTTGCTCGGCGCCGCCTGCAGCAGCGACTCGAGCGACGGCGACACGAGCTCGGGCTCCGACGGCACGACCGCCGAGTCGAAGGCACCCGAGAAGCTCGTCATCGGCTACCAGAACATCCCCAACGGCGACCTGATCGTGAAGAACCAGGGCTGGCTCGAAGAGGCCCTGCCCGACACCGAGATCGAGTGGAAGCTGTTCGACTCCGGCGGCGCGGTCAACGAGGCGATCGTCGGCGGCAGCATCGACATCGGTCTCGCCGGTTCGAGCCCCGTGTCCCGCGGCATCTCGAACGGCATCGAGTACCAGGTGCCGTGGATCCACGACGTCATCGGCAAGGCCGAGGCGCTCGTCGTCCGCGACGACATCACCTCGATCGCCGACCTCGAGGGCAAGAAGATCGCGACGCCGCTCGCATCGACCGCCCACTACTCGCTGCTCGCCGCGCTCGAGGCCGAGGGCCTGTCGGCCAGCGACGTCGAGATCATCGGCTCGGAGCCGGCCGACATCCTCGCGGCGTGGACCCGCGGTGACATCGACGCCGCGTACCTCTGGAACCCGAACCTCGCCTCGATCGTCGCCGATGGTGGCAAGATCCTCATCACCAGCGAGGATCTCGCTGCCGAGGGCAGGACCACCTACGACCTCGCCGTCGTGAGGACCGAGTTCGCCGAGGAGTACTCCGACACCGTGCAGATCTGGGTCGAGCAGCAGAACAAGGCCGTCGAGCTGTACCGCAGCGACGAGGACGCGGCCGTCGAGTCGATCGCGACCGAGCTGAACATCTCGGCCGAAGAGGCCAAGGCCCAGGCCGGCGACCTCATCTTCCTCACCGCCGAGGAGCAGGCCGGCGCCGACTACCTCGGTGGCGGACTCGCCGCCAACCTCTACGCCGCAGCCCAGTTCAACAAGGAGCTCGGCGAGATCGAAGAGGTCCAGCCGGAGTCGGCGTACACCGACGCCGTCGTGGCCAAGTGGGCCGAAGCGGTCGGCGGGTGACCCTGTGACCGACACGGCACCTGCCGTGGGCGAACGGTCCGAGGATGGGGACGGCAACGGCGCCGTCCCCATCCGGGGCCGTGACATCGAGCTGCGGGGCGTCGGCCACTCCTACGGGAGCGGCGCCTCGGCGGTTCGTGCGCTCGACCTCGTCGACCTGGTGGTCGACCACGGTCAGTTCCTGTGCATCGTCGGCCCGTCGGGCTGCGGCAAGACGACCCTGTTGCAGATGGTCGCCGGGTTCCTCCGCCCCACCGAGGGCGAGATCCTCGTCGGCGGTGCACCGGTCGACGGCCCGTCGCCCGACCGCGGCGTGGTGTTCCAGCAGCCGAACCTCTACCCCTGGCTCTCGGTCAGGGGCAACGTCGAGTTCGGCCCGCGGATGCGCAGGATCAAGAAGGCCGAGCGCCGCCGCATCGCCGAGCAGCAGCTCGAGCTCGTCGGCCTCGCGGACGCCGCGGACCAGCGCCCCTACGAGCTGTCCGGCGGCATGCAGCAGCGCTGCCAGATCGCGAGGGTGCTCGCGAACGAACCCGACCTGCTGCTGATGGACGAGCCCTTCGGCGCGCTCGACGCCATCACGCGCGAGCGGCTCCAGAACGAGCTGCTCCGGCTGCGGGCCGCAGGGGACAAGACCGTGGTGTTCATCACCCACGGCGTCGACGAGGCCGCGTACCTGGCGGAC
>JAFAFN010000155.1 GCA_023423475.1 Actinomycetes bacterium
GTTCTCATCAATGCGGAACAAAGTAAAGAACTTTTTAAGAACATCCGCGTTCGAACCTAACCGGCGGTGATCAGCCGCACGGCCCGGTCCTGCTCCATCAGCCACAAAAGCAGGCGGACCGCCTGCCCGCGCGGCGTTTGCATGCCGGGATCGCGCTCCAGGAACGCCTGGGCATCCTTGCGCGCAAGCGCCATCAGCCCGGCCTGACGCTCCAGATCGGCAATGCGGAACCGGGGCAGGCCCGACTGCGCCGTGCCGATCACATCGCCTGCACCGCGCATGGCCAGATCCTCTTCGGCGATGCGGAAACCGTCCTCGGTCTCACGCAGGATGCCCAGCCGGCGGCGGCCGGTCTCGGACAGCGGCTCGCGATACATCAGCAGGCAGCTCGAGGCATCCCGGCCGCGCCCGACCCGGCCGCGCAGCTGGTGCAACTGCGCAAGGCCAAAGCTTTCGGCGCGCTCGATGACCATGATGGTCGCCTCGGGCACATCGACGCCGACCTCGATCACCGTGGTCGCGACCAGAATGCGGGCGCGACCCGCCGCGAAATCCGCCATGGCAGCATCGCGCTCTTCGGCCGGCATCTGGCCATGCACCATCCGCACCTCGGCGCCGAAACGGGCGCGCAGCTCCTGAAAGCGGGCCTCGGCGGCGGTCAGATCCACCGCCTCGCTTTCCTCGACCAGCGGGCAGACCCAATAGGCGCGCGCGCCGCCGGAGAGCGCGCGGTCCAGATGCGCGAGCACCTCGGCCATCCGGCTGTCAGGCATCGCCGTGGTGCGGATCGGCTGCCGCCCGGCCGGCTTTTCGTCCAGCACCGACAGATCCATGTCGCCGAACTGCGCCAAAGCCAGCGAGCGCGGGATCGGCGTCGCCGTCATCACCAGCATGTCGGGCGGCAGGTGATTGCCCTTTTGGCCCAGCTCCATGCGCTGGTTGACGCCGAAGCGGTGCTGTTCGTCGATGATCGCCAGCCGCAGATCCGCGAACTCCACCGTCTTCTGGATCACGGCATGGGTGCCGACCAGAATATCGATCCGCCCCATGGCCAGATCGGCCAGGATATTGGCCCGCGCATCGCCCTTGTCACGGCCGGTCAGCACCTCGAGCCGGATCCCGGCAAGCCGGGCCAGAGGCTCGAGCGCGCGGAAATGCTGCCGCGCCAGAATCTCGGTCGGGGCCATCAGCACACCCTGCCCGCCCGCCTCGACCGCGACGAGCAGGGCCAGGAATGCGACCAGAGTCTTGCCGGCGCCGACATCGCCTTGCAGCAGGCGGTTCATCCGCCGCGGCGCGGCCATGTCGGCGGCGATCTCGTCGACCGCGCGGCGCTGCGCCCCGGTCGGCGGCCAGGGCAACCCTGCCAGCACCTTGTCGCGCAGATGTCCGTCGCCCTGCGTGGCCAGTCCCGCCTGCCGTCGCCGGTCGCGACGCAACAGCGCCAGCGTCATCTGATGCGCGAAAAGCTCGTCATAGGCCAACCGGGCGCGCGCCGGATCGGTCGGCGACAGACCCGCCGGCCCCTCGGGCGCATGGGCACGGACCAGCGCCGTCTGCCAGTCCGGCCAGCCCTCGCGCGCGACAAGCGCGGGGTCGATCCACTCCGCCGCCTGCGGCAGCCGCGTCATCGCCGCCTGCACCGCCTTTTGCACCACGCCCTGCGTCAGCCGGCCCGAGAGCGGATAGACCGGCTCGAAATCCGGCGGCGGGTCGGAGCCCTCGGCGCCGATATGGTCGGGATGCACCATCTGCGCCATGCCGTCGAAAAGCTCGATCTTGCCGGAAACCAGCCGCCGCGCGCCCGCAGGCAACTGGCTTTCGATCCAGTCCTTGCGCGGATGGAAGAAGACCAGCAGCAGATCGGCGCTGCCATCCGAGCAATGCACCCGCCAAGGCCGGCCCTTGGCGGTGGGCGGGCTGTGACGCTGGACGGTGATCGCCACGGTGACGATTTCGGGCTGATCGGCCTCGGCCAGCCGGGCGATGCGGCTGCGGCGGATGCCGGAATGCGGCAAGGTCAGGACCAGGTCGCGCAGCCGCATCACGCCCATCTGGGCAAAGGCTTCGGCCGCGCGCGGGCCGACGCCCGGCAGCGTCTCGACGCCCGCGAACAGCGGGAACAGCGCCGGCGGGCGGCCCGGCGTCACCCCTGGGCGATCGCCAGCCATTCGTCCTCGTCGATGACCTTGATGCCAAGCTCGGCCGCCTTCTTCGCCTTCGACCCCGCGCCCGGCCCGGCGATCAGCAGGTCGGTCTTGGCCGAGACCGAGCCCGCGACATGGGCGCCAAGCGCCTCGGCCCGTGCCTTGGCCTCGGCCCGGGTCATCTTTTCCAGCGTGCCGGTAAAGACCAGCGTCTTGCCGGCAATGGCGCTGTCGGTGGCGCGCGCTTCGGGCGGCAGCACGGTCAGAAAGGACACCAGCCGGTCGATCGCCGCCCGCTCGCGCTCATTGGCAAAGGCGTCCGACAGCGACATGGCCAGCACCGGGCCGATGCCGTCGGCGGCGATCAGGCCCGTCCAGGCAGCGGTGGCCTCGGGCGACAGATCGACCTGCGCCAAGGCTGCGGCGCGGGCCTCCGAGGGACGGGCGCGCCGCCCCTCGGCCCGGGCGGCCTCGCGCTCGGCCAGCGCGGCATCCTCGGCAACCCGATGCGCCAGCGCCGCCGGGCGAGCGGTGTCGAGCGCGATCTCCAGCGCCTCCCAGCTGCCGTAATGGCGGGCAAGATCCTGGGCGGCAACCTCGCCGACATGGCGGATGCCAAGCGCGAAAAGCAGCCGCGCCAGCGGGATCTCTCGGCGCTTCTCGAT
>JAFAFN010000167.1 GCA_023423475.1 Actinomycetes bacterium
CCATGATGCCGCCGTCGGCGTTGATCTCCTCGACGGCCAGGTTGAGCGAGTCGCGAACGGTCTGCTCGCTGATCGCCATCGGACCGGACGTGGAGTTCAACAGGCCGAGTTTGACGGTGTCGCCCTCGACGCAGGTGCCGGAGGCTTCTTCACCTCCGCCGCCCTCGGAACCACTGCTGCCCTCGTCGCTGCTGCTGCAGCCCACCAGTGCGATGGACAGCAGCGCCACCGGCGCCACCAGCCATCGTGACGTTCGTCGATTCATTCTGAAACCTCTCTCGGCTCGGGGGTACCTCTCCCGGGCGGCAAGCTAGGAAGCCGACGTCACGTCGCAGTTGCCTGACTGTTTCCGGCGCGTGACCTGTGGTTCACACGAGGGACAGGCCGAACGCGCAGCGTGCACAACCGGGTTCGTGTGTGCACGCAGCGCGGTGCAGCACGCCGCGTGCACGACCGATCCGGGTCGTGCAGGGGGCGCGGTGCAGCGATGCCGCCGCAGCGGCGCATGCGCACATCGCTGCGGTGGAGGGCGTCGGGCGCAGCCCGATGGACGGGCGTCGAGCGGTGGGCGGTCAGCCGGTGGTGACGCCGGAGGTGCGGGTCAGTCCCCGCCGCCGCCGGAGAGATCGGCGGTGGGGGACCCGAGGGTGCCGTCGTCGGAGAGGGCGAAGAACTTGCCGCCCCTCGTGCCGACGTAGATGGTCCCGTTCCACACCGCAGGGGTCGCCTCGATGCAGCCGCCGAGGCGGACCTCCCACAGCAGCGGCGGTTCGACCGAGGTGTCCGACACGTCGTAGCCGCGCAGCACGCCGTTGCAGTCGCCGTAGACCAGCACGTCGTCGACGACCACCGGGGACTGCCACGTCGGTCCGGTCAGGTCGATCGCCCAGCGCTCGGCACCGGTCGCCTGGTCGAGCGCCAGCAGCTTGCCGCCGTTGGTCGCGTTGATCACGACGTCCTTGTACAGCGCGGGCGTGCCCCAGAAGCCGGCGGTGGCGGCGACGCGGTCGTCGTAGGACCACACGATCGGGTTGTCGGGATTGCGCGGGTCGAGCTTCATCAGCTGGCCGACCTCGGCCGCCCGGGCGTTGCCGCGTTCGTACTCGGCCGAGACGTAGAGGAAGCCCTCGGCGTCGATGACGATGGTGGCGTCGGTGTCGTCGCCGTTCCAGAAGCGGAAGGTCTGCTGCGGCTGACCCGTGCCGGCGACGAGCGGGCCGACGTCCCAGCCCATGACGAGTCCGCCGGAGTTGGCCCAGTAGACGGTGTTGCCGGTGATGGCGACGGATCCCTCGATCGACATCTCCTTGGCCCGGTTGCCGGCCAGGTCGTTGATCACCTGCTGGTCCCAACTCGGTGTGTTGAACACCAGCTCGGGGTTCACGGTCACGAGCTCCTGGGCGTCGTAGCCGCGGTTGAGCTTCACCATGTGGAACTGGCTGTTCTCGCCACCCTCGAAGAGGTAGTCATCGATGACGAGGCCCGATCCGTCCCAGTCGTTGTTCCACAGCGTCGGTGAGACGGCGTTCGCCGAGAGCTTCCAGAGCTCGACGGCTTCGCCGGGTCGGTCGATGGCGATCGCTCGGTAGTAGTTGTCCCGGCTGCCCGAGTAGACGATCGGGTAGCCGTCGGGATCGACGGTGACCGAGCCCTTGATGATGTCGCCGGTCGTGAACGGCGGGAGGATGTCCTCGCCGGTCTCGCCGTCCTTGAAGTGGACGGCACCGTCGTAGGCGCCGAAGACGACCCAGGTCCGGCCCTCTCGCTCGAACACGGCGGGCTGGCCCGTCCACCCCATGCCGCACCAGGTCTTCGTCACGCCCTTCGCGGAGGACGACGAGCACATGCCACCCTCGTCCGGCGTGTACCACTTGACCTTCGGTGCCGTCGGCACGTCGCCCCGGCCGTAGTACGTGCGTGTCGGGTTGCCGCGGAAGGTGAGCAGTCCCGGCACCTTCTCGGACCACATGTGGCCCGAGCTCGCCGGGTTGACCAGCTGACCCTCGATCCGCTCGACGGGGACCTGCGTGTCGTCCTTCGGTTCCTCTTCCTTCGGCTCCTCGGCCGGTGCGTCACCGCCTCCGTCGCCGCTGTCGACGTCCTGGGACGCCGCGTCGCCGTCGGTCGACGCCGTGTCGTCGCCTCCGCCGAGCAGCGAGACCAGCCCCGCGACCAGTGCCACGACCACGATCGCGGTCACGGTGCCGACGATCAGCTGGCGTCGGCGGGCGATCTCCCTGGTCGGGGGGATCAGCTCCCGCTTCCGGCGGAACTCGTAGTCGTCGTAGTTGGGACCTGGCATGACACCCCCATCATCGCCCACCGGGGGCACCGGGGAGTGTCTTCGGCCGAAGTGGTCGCCGGCGGAGTGGCCGCCGGTCGAGCGGCTACTGGCGGAGCTCGCCCTCGGCGACGAGACGGTCGAGGGTCAACTCGGGCTGCTCGCGTTCGAGGCGGTCGAGCCAGTACGTCGACTCGAACAGCGCGAGGAGCATGCCGTCGCTGCGCGTGAGCACGTCGACACCCTGCATCGCCCGCAGCTCGGCGCGTGACGCCTCGTCGGTGCGTCGGGCCACCTTGTAGTTGGTCATCGAGAACTCGACCGGCGCGCCGAACTCGTTCTCGAGCCGGTGCTTCGCGACCTCGAACTGCAGCGCTCCGACCGCAGCGAGCACCGGCGACTGGTCGCCGTAGTTGGGGTCGCGCAGCACCTGCACGACACCTTCCTCGTCGAGCTGGGTGATGCCGTTGCGGAACTGCTTGGACCGGCTGACGTCGGTGGTCCGGGCGATCGCGAAGAACTCCGGCGCGAAGCTCGGGATGGTCGGGAACGTGACCGGCGTGTCGGCCCACAGCGTGTCGCCGACGCGCACGTCGTTGGCGTTGACGAAGCCGACGACGTCGCCCGGATAGGCATCCTCGAGGGTCTCGCGCTCCTGGCCGAACACGGAGTGGGCGTACTTGGTCGCGAACGGCTTGCGGGTGCGGTCGTGGGTGACCACCATGCCGCGCTCGAAGCGGCCCGAGCACACCCGCAGGAAGGCCGTCCGGTCGCGGTGCGACTTGTCGGTGTTGGCCTGCACCTTGAAGACGAACCCGCTGAAGGGGTCCTCGAGCGGGCGCGGTTCGCCCTCGACGTCGACGCGGGCACCGGGACTCGGCACCTCGTCGATGATCGAGTCGAGCAGGACCCGCACCCCGAAGTTGGTCAGCGCCGAGCCGAAGTACATCGGGGTGGACTCACCCTCGAGGAACATCTCCTCGTCGTGCATCGCGCCCGAGAGCAGCTCGAGCTCGTCGACGCTCTCGGTCCACGCGTCGCCCTCCTCGTCGATGGCGCGCTCGGCCGGTACGACCTCTTCGTGGGCCTCGGTCGATCCGTGCGCGGTCCGGGTGAAGCGGATGAAGTCGCCGCTGCGACGATCGATGACGCCGCGGAAGTCGCCCGCGATGCCGACCGGCCAGGTGACCGGCGTGCACAGCAGGCCGAGCTTGGACTCGATCTCGTCGATGAGCTCGAGCGGGCTGAGACCCGGTCGGTCCCACTTGTTGATGTACGTGAGGATCGGGAGTCCGCGACTGCGGCACACCTCGAACAGCTTGAGGGTCTGTGCCTCGATGCCCTTCGCGGCGTCGAGCACCATGACCGCCGCGTCGCACGCGGTGAGCACGCGGTAGGTGTCCTCGGAGAAGTCGCGGTGACCGGGGGTGTCGAGCAGGTTGACCACGCAGTCCCTGTACGGGAACTGCAGCACCGTCGAGGTGATCGAGATGCCGCGCTGCTGCTCGATCTCCATCCAGTCCGACGTCGCGGAACGGCGCTCGCCCTTGGCCTTGACCGAGCCCGCCTCACGTCCGAGGGCGCCGCCGTACAACAGCAGCTTCTCGGTCAGGGTCGTCTTGCCGGCATCGGGGTGCGAGATGATCCCGAAGGTGCGACGTCGTGCTGCCTCGGCGGCAGGGTCGGCAGGTGAGCTCACCCGGCAATGGAAGTCGCTCCCGCGGCATGGCGCAAAGGCTCACGGCCGACGAGTTCGACACGGGCTCACGACACCAGTCGGTCGACCACCTCGATGAGCGCGGCGGTGCGCGGGTCACCCGCGATGCCGAAGTGCATCTTGTTCATCGTGTAGCCCACGCCCAGGCGGCGGTCCGGGTCGGCGAACCCGACCGAGCCACCGGCGCCGTAGTGGCCGAAGGAGCGCGCGCCGGCGAACGGGGAGAAGTCGGAGTGGCGCATGTAGCCGAGCCCGAACGGGATCGGGAACATCAGGACCGCGTCGGGCCCCTCGACCTGCGGCTCGATCGCCGCGTTGATCGTCTCGTCGGAGAGCAACCGCACGCCGTCGACCTCGCCGACGGTGCCGGCGTACATCCGTGCGAGCGACACCGCGTTGGTGATGCCGTTCGCCGCCGGGATCTGTGCTGCCCAGGTGCGGGGGTCGTTCCAGATCTGCTCGTCGCCCGCCGCGCCACCGGGAGCCGACAGCGCTCGGCCCGCCATGTTGCCGGGACCGAGCAGCAGGTCGAGCATCTGGACCAGGCCCGGAGGTGCGGCACCCTCGCCCGACGAACCGGTGCCCTCCTCGGCCATGATCGGCAGACCCTCGGGCGGCGACATGGGGATGAGCTTGCTGACCCGGTCGACCTGGTCGTCGGGCAGACCGATCCAGAAGTCCAGGCCGAGCGGGCCGGCGACCTCGTCCGCGAAGAACTGACCGAGGCTCCGTCCGCTGACGCGTCGCACGACCTCGCCGACCAGCCACCCGTAGGTCACGGCGTGGTAGCCGTGCTGCGTGCCGGGTTCCCACAGCGGCGTCGACGCCGCCAGCGCCGAGGCGACCGCGTCCCAGTCGAGCATCTCGTCGTGGGTCATCGTCGCGGTGGTGTCGATCAGTCCGGACTTGTGGCTGAGCAGCCACGACACCGGGATCTGGTCCTTGCCCTCGGCGCCGAACTCCGGCCAGTACTCGACGACCGGCGCGTGCAGGTCGAGCTCTCCCCGTTGCGCCAACAGGTGGGCGCACAACGCGGTGGCGCCCTTGGTCGACGAGAACACCAGCTGGAGGGTGCGGTCGTCGTAGGGCGTGTCGTCGGTGGTGACGCCGCCGGTCAGGTCGACGACGGGCTCACCCTCGACGTACACGGCGAACGCGGCGCCGACCTCGCCGTGCTCGTCGAAGTTCCGCTCGAAGACGTCACGGACCTCCTCGAAACCTGCTGCGGTCGTGCCGTCGATCCGTGCCATGCGTTCCCCCGAACTCGTCCCCTGCCGCGTCGCACCGACGCGGCGGCCTGGATCGTAGGTCGACGTGCCGCAGCGCCGGCGGGTTCGTGCTCGGGGCGTGCCGCGGCCCCACCGGTCGGCTCAGCCCGCTTCGGGCACCGTGAACGTCGCCTGTCGCAGCGCGGTGCGGCCGTCGTCGTAGGTCAGCGTCGCGGTGACGGTGTGCTCGCCAGGTTCGAGCTCGGCGACATCGAGCGGGATGCCGTCGCGGAGCTCGAAGGGCTCGTCGAAGTCGCTCCTGGTCGGCTCGTCGCCGAGTCGGATGTCGACCCGCACCAGCTCGGGGACCGCGACGAACACCCGTGCCGGTTGGTCGATCACCGCGCCGGAGAGATCCGCAGCGGGGAGCTCGGGCTCGCCGGTGGTCCAGTGCAGTCCGTCGGAGAGCACCACGTCGGGGTCGCCCGCCACGGTGCTCGTCCCCATGACGGCCACGGGCGTCGGGCGTCGATCCCGCTCGTCCTGCGCCGCGTGGGCCTGGTACGCCATCGGCAGCGCGACGGCGGCGGTCAGTCCTGTCGAGGCGGCGAGCGCGAGCACCACACGCAGGGACACCGATCCCAGCGCTCCGAGGTGCATCGCTCGCTTGTTCGCCTGCTTCGCCATCAGGACTCCACCGCCATCACGGCCTCCACCGTCGTCACGGCCTCCACCGTCGTCAGGGCAGAGTCTCTCGCATCGGCGGCCGCCCCGTGAATGGGCAATTGCCGGTCGATCCCGACGCGCTCCGCGCGATCACGGAGTCGAAACGTGCCCGAATGTCACGCAGCGTCCTCATCGGAGCCGTCGCGGAGGTCGATGATGCCGAGGCGGACCGCGGAGAGCACCGCGTGGGTGAGGCTCTGGGTGTCGAGGCGGCGGTAGATCGCGTTGAGGTGGTTGTGCACCGTCTTCTGCGTGATGCCGAGCTCCCGAGCGACCTGCTTCGTGCTCAGACCGTCGGCGATCATCTGGAGGATCTCGGTCTGACGCTCCGAGAGCAGCTCGTCGGTGACCTCGGCCTCGCCGGCCGCCTGCAGCATCGAGGCGGCGAGCGCGGGGCTCAGGACCTCTTCGCCGGCCATGACGCGGGTGAGGGTGTCGAGCACGTCGGCGAACGACGTGCCCTTCGTCAGGTAGCCCTGCGCGCCGGCCTCGAGCGCGGCCCGGGTGCGCTGTGGGTCGTCGTGCATGGTGAGGACGACGACCTTGACCTCGGGGAACTCCTCGGTGATCCGTCGGGTCGCGCTGACACCGTCGAGCACCGGCATGGAGAGGTCCATGAGCACGATGTCGGGCGTGGTCGCACGCACGAGCTCGATGGCCTCCTCGCCGTTGTCGGCCTCGCCCACCACGGTCTCGCCTGCGGCCTCGAGGCCACGGCGGATGCCGTCGCGCAGGATCTGGTGGTCGTCCGCGAGCAGGACCCTCATCGGATCGCTCCGGAGCGGTCGTCGTGGGAACACATTGCAGTCATGGACGTCCCATCGGCACGGAGGGTCGGTTTGTTGAAGAGCCCGGGGCGATTCCTGCGACGACCCGCACCGAGGTGCCGCCGCCGGGTCGGCTGTCGAGGATGAGCTGGGCGCCGATCACATCGGCTCGTTCACGCATGCCGACCAGACCGTAGGCCGAGTCGCGCACACCTCGGGCGGTCTCGAACCCGCGCCCGTCGTCGACGATGCTGAGCTCGAAGCTGCCGCCGTCGAGGTTCCACACGACGTCGACCTGCTCGGCCTTGGCGTGCTTGCCGACGTTGTTCAGCGCCTCCTGCAGGATGCGCAGCAGCTCGTTCTCGACCGGGACCGGAAGGCGGTTCTCCGGGTGCAGCACCGTGAAGCTGCACTCGACGTCCGCACGCTCGCCGAAGCGTGCCACCACATCGCGACCGATGATCGACAGCGACTGCTCCTCGGTGACGCCGGAGCGCAGCTGGCGCAGCGTCTCCCGCAGCTCGTCGAGCGCGGCCTGCACGTCGTGGTGCAGGCGGTCGAGGTCCTCGACCCGCGGCGTCTCGTTGGCCATGATCCGCTCGAGCTCGAAGCCGATGTAGGTCAGCCACTGACCCAGCCGGTCGTGGAGGTCGCGGGCGAGGCGGACACGTTCCTCTTCTGCACCGAGCGAACGGAGCCGTCCGAACCACCGGGCGTTGTCGATCGTGAGCGCCAGCACTTCGGCCAGCCCGCTCAGGACGCGGACGTCGCGCTCGTCGAAGTGCCCGGTGTCCGGGTGCTCGAGACCCAGCAGGCCGATCGCGGTGTCGCGGGTCTCGAGGCGCACGTAGATGCCGCTGCCGCTCGACTCGACGATGCCGCCGTGGCGGGTCGTGTCGCCGAGGTCCTTGCGCAGCACCGGGCCGTTGCTCGCCAACGCGTCGAGCAGCGGCCCCGGCAGGCCGTCGGTCCGGTAGCCCGGCCGGAGCACGCACCCCTCGGCGAGCTTCGGCACCCACTCCTCGGCGTTCTCGTCGAGGGTCAGCAGGCAGATCACCCGGGTCTCGAAGGTGTCGGTGATCTGTCGCTGCGCGGTGTGCAGCGCCTCTCGCAGCGTCAGCGATGTCGGCAGCGTCCGTGCGACGGTGTTGACGAGGGTGAGGAGCCCGTTCGCCTCGCTGAGCGACTCGACCTGACCGGCGAGCGCGACGCGGCGCTTCTCGGACTCGATCAGTCGAGCGCGCACCGCAGCGGCGGTGATCACGCCGAGCATGATCGTCAGGTAGACGGTGACGTCGCGCTGGTCGTTGAACTGCGCGGACGGCGTGCTGGGACCGAGCAGGACCCCGGCGATCATCGCGGCGAAGCCGGTGAGCACCGCGACGGCACCCGCGACGTAGCCCCATCCGAACGCGACGACGAGCATCACGATCATCAACGAGAAGATGAACGGACTCTCGATGCCGCCGCCGTAGCCGACGGCGAGGCCGATGATCACGACGTCGCCGAAGGCGGGGGCGCGGTCCGCGACCAGCGGCGACGCCAGGCGGATCGGGATGATGGTGCGCCACGTCGTGATGAACAGGCACACCGCCACGGTCACGACCGCGGCGTACGAGCCACCGAACGCGTCGGGTGCGACGAGCACCAGCCCGTAGCCGACCGCACCCCAGCGCAGGGCCGAGATCGCGGGAGAGACCGAGGCGCGCACCGATGGCGGGAGGGCGATCTGCCGGGTCGCGTCGTCGATGCTGCCGTACCGGAGGGTGCGGAGCGCCGCGACGGTGTCGTCGACCCGGAGGTCCCCGCTCCCACTCCGCTTCGGTGTCCGCGAGTCGGTGGTGGTCGTGTTCTGCTCCGTGGCGAACACCCTACCGACGAGGTGGCGCGAACCGTTGCGGTCGTGCGAACCGTGGCGGTGCGCATCGTGGAGCTCTTCCACGGGCGGCGCAGGCTGTTCGCATGGTGGGCGCAGGCTGGTCTCATGGAACGCGCAGGGTGGCCGTAACATCGCCCGGATGATCGACGGCGGCGACTCGACCGCGACCTCGGACACCGAGGTCGACACCGTGCACTACGAGGGGGCGCGACGCCCCGATCGTCGTCGTGACGTCGACGCCGGTGGCGCTCGCATCTCGGTGGTCGAGTGGGGCGACGAGGCGGCACCGCCGATCGCGATCGCACATGGCGGGTTCGACTTCGCCGAGACGCTCAACGTGTTCGCGCCGATGCTCGCCGACGAGGGATGGCGGGTGGTCAGCTGGGACCAGCGAGGTCACGGCGACTCGGAGTGGACCCACCTGTACAGCTGGGAGGCCGACCAACGTGACGGCGCCGCGGTGATCGCCTCGCTGCCCGACGAGCCGATGCCGTTCCTGGGTCACTCGAAGGGCGGCAGCCTGGTGATGCACCTGGCGAACACGATGCCGCACCGCGTCTCGCACCTCGTGAACCTCGACGGCCTCCCGTCCGACGGCACCATGTCCGACGTCTCCGAGCACGAGCGCACCCGGCGGCTCCGCGACGAGATGGACGCCTGGCTCGCCCACCGGCGCACGCTCACCGACAAGCAGCGCCGTCCCGGGACCATCGACGAGCTCGCCGAACGCCGGGGTCGGATGAACCCCCGCCTGTCCCAGGAGTGGCTGCGCTACCTGGTGACCGTCGGTGCGAACCACGATCCGGACGGGTGGCGCTGGAAGCTCGATCCGACGATGCGCATGGGCGGCTTCGGGCCGTGGCGGCCCGAGTGGTCGATGCTGCGGCTGCCCGGCATCGGCGTGCCGGTGATGGGGGTGCTGGGACTCGAGCTCGAGCTGATGGGCTGGGGCACCCGCCCCGAACACGTCCTTCCGTTCCTGCCGCCGGGTGCACGCTTCGAGGCGCTCGAGGGCGTCGGGCACTTCGTCCACATCGAGCAGCCGCGGCTCGTGGCCGACCTGGTGCTCGACTTCATCGGCACCCCGGCCGGAGGCACACGATGAGCGACCAGGACACGAGCGCACGAGTCGACGGCCCCGCCGAGATCTCGTGGCTGCGGCACCACCGCATCGACCTCGCGCTGCACCGTCTCTCGGCGGGCTCCGAGCCGGGCTTCCGGCCGCTGCTCCTGCTGCACGGTCTCGGCGAGCGCACCCCGGAGCGCGTGCCGTTCCCGGTCGAGTGGCCGGGTCCCGTGTTCGGGCTCGACTTCACCGGCCACGGCCGCTCCACCGTGCCCGCCGGAGGGGGCTACACCTCCGAGATCCTCGTCGGCGACGTCGACTCGGCACTCGAGCGTCTGGGCCAGGTGACGATCCTCGGCCGTGGGCTCGGTGCCTACATCGCGCTGCTGGTCGCCGCGGCGCGGCCCGCGCAGGTGGTGGGAGCGGTCCTGACCGACGGCCCCGGCCTGGTCGGTGGAGGTGTGCACCCGGGGTCACCGATGACGGCGTATCCGGCACCCGGGGCGATGAGCTCGCCCGATCCCTTCGCCCTGCTCGAGCTGGCGCGGGACGTGCGTCCGCCGGACTACGCGCAGACCTACGTGCGGTTCATCGTCGAGCGCAGCAGCCTCGACAAGCCGGTCATGGTCGCTGCGGTCGTCCGGCCCGAGTGGCTCGCGGCGGTCGCGTCCGAGCCGGGGGTGGGACAGGCGTCGATCGCCGACTCGCTCCGCTTCTACGCAGGTCACGCCGACTCGGCCTGAGCGCCGCAACCGCGGCGCCGCCGGGTCACTCGGGCGCCGCCTCAGTCCGGCGGGGCCTCGACGGGTCCGGACAGGCGGGTGAGGATCTCGTCGACCTGGAACCGCGTGCCGTCGATCCGGGCCCGCGACCACTCGACGATCGCCGCAGCGCGCTCGACCCGCGACGCCAGCAGGTCGACGTCGAGGTCGTCGGACTCGAGCTCCTCGACGATGCCCCTCAGCTCGGTGATCGCTGCGGAGAAGCCGAGCTCGTCGAGCTCCGCGTTGGTGTCCATGTCGTGCTCCTGGGTCATGGGTCCGTGCCGTCGGGTCGTGCAGCAGCCGAGGCGCTCACCACCGATGCGATGCTGCCGTCCGCCACGAGGGTGGTCACCTCGTCGCCCACGGCGACGTCGTGCACCGACCGCACGACCCGACCCTCTGCGGTGCGGGTGATGCTCCAACCGCGGGCCAACGCCGCGGCGGGGTCGTGCGCCCTGACCCGCGACGACAGCTCGTCGATCGTCGATCGGGCGGACGCCGTCGCTCGGGGCGCGCTCAGTGCGAGGCGGTGGGCGAGGTGGTCGACGTGCTGGAGGTCTCGGCGCAGGTGGCCGCTCGCCGCTCGACCTGCCCGGCGGGACTGCTCGTCGAGCTGGTGCTGGGCGCGCACGAGCCGACCGGTGCTCGCCGAGGACAGCTGCGCCCACGCCGTCGCGACGTCCTGGGCACAGCGCCGGGCGGATTCGACGACGGCGGCCGCCGCGGCCGTCGGGGTCTTGTGCGCGGTGTGGGCCACCTCGTCCGCGACGGTCCGGTCGGTCTCGTGTCCGATGCCGGTGAGCACCGCGAGGCGAGAGGCGACGATGGCCCGCGCGACCTCGTCGGTGTCGAACGCGGCCAGGTCGGTCCGGGCGCCGCCGCCACGCACGAGCAGCACGACGTCTGCGCCCAGGTGCTCGGCGGTGCTCAGCGCGCTGACGATCGACGCGGCGGCCTCGGGACCCTGGGTGCGGCTGTCGATGACCGAGATGCGGAAGCCGATCGCGGACCGCCGCAGCTCGTCGAGCGCGTCGGCGTGCGCCGCGCTGCCGATGCTGGTCACGAGCGCGACGTGCAGCGGCACCGCCGGCAGGTCGACCGCGGCGTTGGCTCGCAACACCCCGTCCGCAGCGAGCGCGGCCAGCACACGATCGCGCTCCTGGCCGAGCACGCCGAGGGTGTAGGCCGGGTCGATCCAGGTCATCCGCAGCTGCAGGGTGCTGCGCGGGGCGTAGACGTTGAGCGTGCCCCGGATCCGGACGCGGATGCCGTCGCCCATCCGAACGGCTCCACCCTGGCGGGTCAGGAACCGGTTGACGATCTGCCGCTCGCGCGAGAACAGGGTGACCGCGAGCATCGGCCGGTACAGGTCGCTGTCGGCCTCGGGGTCGACGAGATCGAAGTAGACGTGCTGGTTCTGGGAGCGCTTGAAGTTGCGCAGCTCGCCCTCGACCCAGACCTCGTCGCCGAAGACGTGCACGAGCACACCGTTGAGTGCGTCGTGCAGCTCGCCGACGGACCAGGTCGGCTCGAGTGGGTCGACGGGCTCGCTCACCTGGTGCCCACGCTGTCCGGCGGACCGCTCAGGATCCGCTCGGCGCGTCCTCGTGCCGGATCACGAGCACGGGGGCGACGCAGTGGCGGGTGACGTACTCGCTGACCGAGCCGATGACGATCCGCTTGAAGAAGCCGCGGCCGTGCGAGCCGACGACCACCACGTCGGGCGAGGTCTGCTCGGCCACGAGGCAGATCATGGCCCCCGCGGCGCCCTCGACCAGGCGGCGCTCGACGATGGCGGGATCGAGCCCGATGCGGGCGATGGTCTCGCTCAGCTCGTCGCCGCCCTCGTCGAGGATCTCGGTGCGAGCCGCGGCGGACTCCTCGGGCGACATCAGGTTGCCCTCGAAGC
>JAFAFN010000171.1 GCA_023423475.1 Actinomycetes bacterium
GTCTTCGCCTCGGCGATCCTGCTCTACGGCATGTCGCTGGTCTACGGCTTCGGTGGGTCGACCCGACTGAACGTCATCGCGGGGAACATCGATGCGATGGACACCAGCGGCGTCCCGGTCGTGACGCTCGCGCTGCTGTTCGTGATCGCCGGCTTCGCCTTCAAGGTGTCGGCCGTGCCGTTCCACACCTGGGCGCCCGACACCTACGAGGGCGCGCCGACGCCGATCACCGCGTTCCTCGCGGTGGCGTCCAAGGCCGCCGGTTTCGTCGCGCTGATCCAGGTCGTCTTCTACTGCTTCTACGTGCGTCCCGACATCATCGAGCCCGTGTTCTTCGTGCTCGCCGTGGCGTCGATGACCGTCGGCAACCTGCTGGCCCTGCGCCAGACCAACGTCGTGCGCATGCTGGCGTACTCGGGTATCGCCCAGGCCGGTTTCATGCTCGCCCCGTTCGTCGTGATCGAGGGCAACCGCGACGCAGCGCTGTCGTCGATCGTCATCTACCTGGTGATCTACGCGGCGATGAACCTCGGGGCGTTCGCCGTGATCATCGCGATCGCCCGCAAGACCCGCTCGGCCGAGATCTCGAGCCTGGGTGGCCTCTTCACCTACATGCCGGGCCTGACCGTCGCCATGACGCTCTTCCTCGCATCGCTGACCGGCATTCCGCCCCTCGGCGGCTGGTACGCGAAGTTCAGCGTGTGGTCCGCGTTGCTCGGGGCCGAGACGGGCCTGGGTGTCGCGATGGCGATCGTCATGGCGCTCAACACCGTGATCGCTGCGTACTACTACCTGAACGTCGCGAAGACGATGTGGTTCGAGCCCGCTCCCGACGGGGACGTCACGCCGGTCAAGGTGCCCGCTGGTCTCACCGCCGCCGTTGTCATCTCACTGGCCGCCACCATCGTGTTCGGTGTGCTCCCGGGCCTGCTGACCGACATCAGCAGCTTCGGCCCCGTTGCCCTCGGCGGCTGACCCGCCGCTGCTCGCGCACGAAATGTCCCGTCAGAGTGCTGCTGCAGCGGCCGTCTGACGGGACATTTCGCGTGCTGCGGGATGCGGGGTCGAGCAGATGAGGGCCCTCGACGAGCGGCTGGCCCGCAGTGGTTCGGTGCGCTTCGACGAGTTCGTCGAGCATGCGCTCTACGACCGCGACGAGGGCTTCTTCGCAACGGGCGGGGGAGCGGGGCGCGCCGGTGCGGACTTCGTGACGAGCCCGGAGGTCGGACCGCTCTTCGGCGCGGTGGTGGCGAACTACCTCGACACCTGCTGGGACGAGCTCGGCCGCCCCGATCCCTTCGTGGTCGTCGAAGCCGCCGCGGGGCGCGGCGCGCTCGCGATCGCCGTGCTCGCCGCGTCACCGCGATGCGCCCCTGCGCTGCGCTACGTGATGGTCGAGCGCTCTGCCCTACTGCGTGAGCGCCAGCGTGAGCACCTCGACGTCGTCGAACCGTTCGAGGTGCTCGGCCCCGAGCTCGATCTCGACGCGGATGACGGCGTGCCGCTCGGTCTGGCCGCAGGACCGCTGCTGACGTCACTCGAGGACCTGCCGTCGGTTCGCTGCGACGGCGTGCTGCTCGCCAACGAGCTGCTCGACAACGTGCCGTTCCGGCTGCTCGAGCAGAACGACGACGGCTGGGCCGAGGTCTTCGTCGTCGCCGAGGGGTCGTCCGGCTCGCTCGCCGAGGTCCTCGTGCCCACGGACGACACGACCTCGGAGCAGCTCGATCGTCTGGCCCCGGACGCCGTGCCCGGAGCACGTCTGCCGTTGCAGGCCGGTGCGGTCCGCTGGTTGGCCCGGGCCCTCGACGTCGTCGACCGAGGGCGTGTGCTCGTGGTCGACTACTGCTCGAGCACCCCCGAGCTGGCTCGCCGCGACCCGGCGCAGTGGCTGCGGACCTACCGCTCGCACGACCGCGGTGGGCCGGTGCTCGACGCCCCCGGCAGTCAGGACGTGACGTGCGAGGTCGCCGTCGACCAGCTCGCCGCCGTCGCAGTGCCGGACCTGGACACCTCGCAGGCCGACTGGCTGGGGTCGCACGGTATCGAGCAGCTCGTCGACGAGGGTCGACGCGTCTGGGCAGAGCACGCGCACGCGCCGGACCTCGCCGCGATCCGGGCCCGAAGCCGCATCGTCGAGGCCGAGGCGCTGACCGACCCGACCGGCCTCGGCGCCTTCCGCGTGCTCGAGTGGCGCCGCTGACCGGTCCGGGTCGAGCGCGACGGACGGGTGGTGAGGGCATGATGTCGATATGACGACCTCGGATCTCAGCGGACAGGTGGCGCTCATCACGGGCGGCAACGGCGGCATCGGACTCGGCATGGCGGAGGGACTGGTCCTGGCCGGCGCGTCGGTCGCGATCTGCGGGCGCAACGCCGAGAAGACAGGGCTCGCGGTCGAGCACCTCCGGTCGCTGCGCGACGACGCGGACGTCGAGGGCTTCCGCTGCGACGTCGCGGTCGAGCGGGACATCGTCGAGACCGTGGCCACCACCGTCGACCGCTTCGGCCGACTCGACTCGTGCGTCGCGAACGCCGGGGTGTCCGGTGACGCCTCGATGCTCGAGATGTCACTCGAGCAATGGCGAGCGGTCACCTCGGTCAACCTCGACGGCGTCTTCCTCACGTTGCGGGAAGCGGCTCGGCAGATGGTCGACCAGGGCGGAGGCGGGGCGCTCGTGGCGGTGTCGTCGACCTCGTCGATCCACGGCGCGCCGCGGCAGGCGCACTACGCGGCATCCAAGGCAGGTGTCCTCGCCCTCGTCCGGTCGATGGCCGTCGCATGGGCCCGGCACCGCATCCGCGCCAACAGCCTGGTGCCCGGCTGGACCCTGACCGACCTCACTGCGCCGGGCTACCAGTACGAGAAGTTCCGTGAGAACACCACGGCCCGCACGCCCGTCCGGCGCTGGGGGGAGCCGGCGGACTTCCGCGCGGTCGCCCCGTTCCTCTGCGATCCGCGCCTCGAGTACCACACGGGCGACGAGATCACGATCGACGGCGGCTACACCGTCTACTGATCCCGCATCACCCGGCGGCCAGGTCGAAGCCCTCGTCCCGCCAGCCCACGACACCGCCGATCATCTTCTTGACCGGCCGTCCCAACGCAGCGAGACGCATGGCCGCCTTGTCCGCACCGTTGCAGTGCGGCCCGGCGCAATAGACGACGAACACGGTGGTGTCCGGGTAGCTCGCCAGGT
>JAFAFN010000224.1 GCA_023423475.1 Actinomycetes bacterium
ACGTTGCGCTGCGCCGGTCGACCCTCGTCGTCGATCGCGAAGCAACCCCACTCGCCGCCCATCGTGCCGTCGTCGACGAGGGTCACCAGCGGGGAGGCCACCTGCTCACCGATGCGACCGGCGAACACCGACGCACCCTTGGCCGCCAGGTCGGCCTCGAGGCCGTGACCGCACGCCTCGTGGAACATCACGCCACCGCCGCCCGGACCGATCACGACGGTGAGCTCACCCGACGGCGCAGGACGCGCGGCCAGCTTGGTCAGCGCCCGACCCGCAGCGGTGCGGGCGAGCTCGTCGACGTCGTACTCGTCGAACAGCTCGAAGCCGACGGTCCTGCCGACCGACTCGCGACCGGTCTGCATGCCGGTGTCGCCCGAGGCGACGCACGAGATAGAGAAGAGTGTCCGCACCTGGTCGTCGCCCGAGAGCACACCCTCGCTGTTGGCCACGAGGATCCGGCGCTGGGAGTCCGCGTAGCGCGCCGAGACCTGCGTGATGGCCGACCCGGCCTGACGTGCGACCTCGTCGGCCCTGACCAGCAGATCGACCTTCGAGGACTTGGCGACGTCGGCCGGGAGGATGAGGACCTCGTTCGGGCGGGGAGCAGAGGTCGACTCGAGCGCGACGACCGACGTGCCCGAACCGTTGCCACGCGCCGCGGCGGCGGCCGTCTCGGCAGCGGCGATCAGGCCGGCCTCGGACAGGTCCGAGGTGTGGGCGAACCCGGTGGAGTCACCCACCACGACGCGGATGCCGGCACCGCGGTCACGACCCGAGGTGAGCTCCTCGACCCGTCCGTCGTCGAGCAGGGCGGACGACGAGCGCTTCTCCTCGACGAACACCTCGGCGAAGTCGGCGCCGCGCGCCAGTCCGGCGCTCAGCACCCGTTGGACCGTGTCGGTCTCGAGCAAGGGGGATTCTTCGAGCAAGGGGACTCCTCCCGGAACCGTCGGCGCACGTCACGCCAGTGGGTCCAACACGCCGTGGCCCTGCGACACTCCCGCCGGGTCGTGGCGCCCTGAACGATGTGCCAGCGGCCGATGCGGAGGCTTACTGTATCGCCCGTGCCCGTACGACCCGGATTGTCCGCCAGCGCCCAGCTCGTCGTGACCGAGGCCGACACCGCCATCGCCCACCGGTCGGGCCAGGTCCCCGTCCTGGCAACCCCGCGCATCGTCGCCCTGGTCGAAGAGGCCGCTGTCGCCGCCATGGACGGCCAGATCGACGAGCACTGCTCGACGGTCAGCGTCCGGGTCCAGATCGAGCACATCTCGCCGACACCGGTCGGCGGTGTGGTCACCGCCGAGGCCAACCTCGAGAAGATCGAGGGCCGTCGCCTGATCTTCCACGTGGCTGCCCGGGACGAGCGAGGCCTCGTCGCTGCCGGCAAGGTCACCCGCGTGCTCGTCGACGTCGAGCGCTTCCTCGACAAGACCCGCTGAGCGCAGACCCGACGGGTCCTGTCAGGGCACCTCCGGAGTGCCCACCACCGCTCTGACGACCGGCTCGACGCAACGCGCCATCGCCTTGTAGCCGGCCTCGTTCGGGTGGGTGCCGTCGTAGTTCCCGAAGAGGTCGAGCTCGTGCCAGTAGGCACGGTGCAGCGTGCCGGGGCGCTCCGGCTGCTCCATCGCAGGAGTGCAGTCGACGGTGGTGCCCCACAGCTCCTCGGTGGTCATGAGCCAATCGTTGTAGGCGATCCGGTTCTCCTGGAACGCCATGTGGCTGCTCGTGTACGGCATCGGGTGGACCGCGACCCAGATGGTCGGTATGCCGCGCGCTTCGAGCCAGTCGCTCATCTCGAGCACGGCCTGCTGGATCGTCTCGAGCGACACGGCACGCACCAGGTCGATGACACCGCCCTCGATCACGACCGCCGCCGGGGCGCCGCACTGGTCGATCCACTGCCGCACCCGCGTCGCGATGGTCGGGACCTCGGTGGTCATCGTCCAAGTGCCGCCGCCCTGGGACGCGTTGAACAGCGAGTACTCCGGAAGACGCATCTGGAACGCGTACCCCGCACCGACCGAGTCGCCGTTGAACTGCACGGATCGGGCATCGTACGGGCAGTGCTCGGGCGCCAGGTGGTAGATGGGCTGCGTCGGCGCAGCAGGAGCACAAGCTGCGCAGAGTGCGAGAACCAGTGCAGCGAGCACCGCGTGACGAGCTTTCAACGTTCCTCCCCTGGTCGATCGGGGAACAGCTTCGCCCATCAATCATCCGAGGGGCAATCTTCCGCTCGGAAGGATCACGGATCCTCGACGGATGGCACCCGTGGAGGGGCCGATAGGCTGACCTTCACGATGACCGGCGAGGACCAGGGGAGCGACCCGGCGCGGGCGAGCGACCCCGACGAGCAGGCCGAGCTGCTCGAGGCCGTCAGGGAGCTCGACGCCGACTCGCTCCCCCACCAGCTGCCCACCAACAACTGGGCCAGCATCCTGGCGCGCCTCACCATCAGCCTCGCGTTCCTCGGCATCCTGATCTGGCGTCTGCCCGACGTCTCGGTGCACGAGGTGCTGCCCGAGATCACCTCCGCCACGATCGGGTGGGTCGTGGTCGCCGTCGTGGTGCACGTCGTGGCCTACCTGCTCCAGACCGAGCGCTGGTCCGCGGTGTCCGAGACGCTCGGGCTCCACCTCCCGTTCCGACGGATGCTCTCGCACCTGCTCGCCGGCGAGTTCGTGTCGAACGCACTGCCGACCTCGTTCGGTGGCGACGTCGTGCGCGTCATACGCCAGGGCCAGGACACCGGCGACTACGCGGACGCCTTCGCAGCGACCGCCCTCGAACGGCTCACCGGTTGGCTGGTGCTCCCGCTGCTGTCGACGATCGCCATGCTCGTGCACCCCGCGTTCCTCCAGCTCGGCTCGGCGACGGCGATCGCGATCACGATCAACGTCGTCACGGTCGTCGCCCTCGTCGCGATCCTCTGGGCCGCGGGGCACGAGCGGGGCGCCGGCCGGATGCTCGGGAAGGGCGGCTGGCGCCGCTACCTCGCTGCGGTGCACATCGGGATCATCGCCTTCCGCCGCCGTCCGGGTCGGGTGGCCCTGGTCCTCGCCGCGGGGCTCGGCTTCCAGGTGCTCCAGTGCGTGTCGGTGTACGCCGCCGCCCGTGCCCTCCAGATCCCCGAGGTCACGTTCCTGGCCGCCCTCGCCTTCTTCCCACCGACCGCGATCGCCCAGAACCTGCCGATCGCCATGGGCGGACTCGGCGTGCGAGAAGCCGCGTTCGTGCTGTTCTTCGGTGCCCTCGGAGTGCCCGACGCCAACGCCATCGCGCTGGGGCTGCTCGTCTACTTCGTCTTCATCGCCGCCAGCCTCGCGGGTGCGCCGAGTTTCGCCCTGCGGCGTCGCCAGCAGGCTGCCGCGACGGTGGCACGGGAGACCTGACTGTCGGGCCGGACAGCGGTAGCGTTGCGGAACGATGACGAACGGACCGACGCCGCTGCTGGACACGATCCAGAGCCCCGCTGACCTGCAGGATCTCGACGACGAGCAGCTCGCCACGCTGGCGTCCGAGATCCGCTCGTTCGTGGTCGACTGCGTCAACACCCACGGAGGCCACCTCGGCTCGAACCTGGGCGCCGTCGAGATCACCCTGGCGCTGCACCGGGTGTTCCGTTCCCCCCACGACGTCATCCTCTGGGACACCGGCCACCAGGCCTACGTGCACAAGCTGCTGACCGGCCGGCGCGACGACTTCGCGTCGTTGCGCCAGGAGGGCGGCCTGTCGGGCTACCCCAGCCGGTCCGAGTCGGACCACGACTGGGTCGAGAACAGCCATGCGTCGACCGTGGTCTCCTATGCCCACGGCCTTGCCACCGCGCTGCACCTCGGTGGCGAGGACGACCGCCAGATCATCGGCGTGCTCGGCGACGGCGCACTCACCGGTGGCATGGCCTACGAGGGTCTCAACAACCTGGGCCACTCCGGTCGCAAGGCGATCATCATCCTGAACGACAACGGGCGTTCGTACGCGCCGACGGCGTCGAGCCTCGGCGAGAGCCTCTCGAAGCTCCGGTCGTCCAGCACCTACCGCCGGCAGAGCGCCCGCATCGAGCGGATCATCGCGGACCTCCCCCTCGGGTCCTACCTCGAGAAGGGCGTCGACGGCGCAAAGGCGGCCATCCGAGAGATGTTCGAGCCGCCGGCCTTCTTCGAGCAGCTCGGGGTCAAGTACCTCGGCCCCTACGACGGCCACGACCTGGTCACCCTGGAAGAGGCGTTCCGCAACGCGGCAGAGGTCGACGGGCCCGTCGTCGTGCACTGCCTGACCCAGAAGGGTCGCGGCTACGCACCGGCGGAGAACGACTCGATCAAGAACATGCACGACATGGGCGAGCTGAAGGACAGCCCCGGCACCGCGGCCTTCTCGGACGCGATCCTCGCCGAGGGTGCCGCTCGTCCCGAGCTGGTCGCCATCACCGCTGCCATGCCCGACTCGACCGGCCTGCTGCCCTTCGGTGAGCGCTTCCCGGACCGCATGTTCGACGTCGGCATCGCCGAGCAGCACGCGGTCACCTCGGCCGCCGGCATGGCGATGGGCGGACTTCGACCCGTCGTTGCCCTCTATGCCACGTTCCTCACCCGGGCGATCGACCAGGTGAACCTCGACGTCGGCCTGCACGACCAGCCGGTCGTGTTCGCCCTCGACCGAGCGGGGATCACCGGCACCGATGGGCCGTCGCACCACGGCGTGCTCGACATGGTCCTGCTGTCGAAGGTGCCGGGCATGACCATGTTCGCCCCGTCGAGCTACGCCGAGATCGCGCAGATGCTGCACGACGCACTCGACCTGTGCACCGACGGTCCGGCGTCGATCCGCTTCTCGAAGACCATGCCGTCGGCCGACGAGACCGTCACCGGGTCCGGCCTGCACGCCCGCAAGGTCCGCGACGGCCAGGGCATCTGCCTGATCGGCGTCGGCAAGATGCTCGCCGCGGCGACCGAAGCGGCCGAGCGGCTCGAAGCCGACGGCCACGACGTCACGGTCTGGGATCCTCGCGTGGTCAAGCCGCTCGACCCCGACATGCTGGCGGACGCGGCGGGCCACCAGCTGGTGGTGACGATCGAGGACGGCCTGCGCGACGGCGGCATCGGTGCGGCGATCGCCGACTCGCTCTCCAAGCTCGCGCCGGTGGGTGGTCCGCAGATCCGGGTGCTTGGGGTGCCGTCGGTGCACATCCCCCACGGCAAGCCCGACACGATCCTCGCCCGCCTGGGTCTCGATGCCGACGGCATCGTCGACGAGGTCACCTCGTGGGTGCGCTCCTCGTCGGACTCGACGCACTGAGCCGACCAGGGCAGCGCAGGCCCGACCCGAACAGGCTCGACCCGAGCGGTTCCGCCGGGCCGGTGCGTGGGTGGCTCAGGTGTAGAAGGGGTTCTCTCCGGCGGCGTGGTCCGTCGCGTCGATGACGTCGAGGACCTCGGGGATCGCCTCCATGATCGAGGTCTTGATCCCGGCGGTCAGCGTCGCCGCGCTCGCCGAGCAGCCCTGGCAGCCGCCGCCCATGGTCACGTAGACGTTGTTGTCGTCGTCCACGCCGACGAGCGTGGTGAATCCGCCGTGCGACGCGAGCGCGGGGTTGATCGACGCCTCGAGCAGCTGCGTGACCTTCTCGGCGATGTCGCCGGTCAGCTCGACGTCGACGCCCGCGAGCGGGTTCGCCCGGTTCGGGTTGCGGATGACCAGACCGCCCTGGCCGGCCGAGCGGGGCAGGTCGAGCTCGGCGCCACGCAGCTTGTCGACCGAATCGAGGGGGATGGCGACGACGAGATCACCGACGGAGTAGGTCAGGTGGTCGTCGCCGACATCTGCGAGCTCCTCGAAGGAGAGGTCGTAGGTGTACTCGGTGCCGTTCGCACCCGTGACCTCGACCCGCAGGCCGAGCGCGGAGGGATCGGGCTCCTGGCCGCGGATGCCCATCACGGTCTCCATCGCCGCGTCGCTCACCGACAGCACGACGTCGGTCGGAACGGTCGCGACCGCGCCGGACTCGCCGGCGTCGGAGGTCTCGGGAGAGGGAGTGGGGCTCGGTGTCGTCACGCTCATCGTGAACACCATGGTAGTGGGCACCATTCCGGTGCCAACAGGCGGGCCGGCCTCAGCGGCCAGCACAGAGGGGCCAGCACGGACGGGCCAGCACACCCGGGGGGTCAGATGGTGAGGCCCCGCTCCTCGACCTCGGAGGCCAACTCGAGCCAGCCCTCCTCGACCGTGGCGAGCTCCGCCTCGAGCTCGGCGAGCTCGGCGCCGAGTCCGTTCATCCGCTCGTGCTCTCCGGCGTTGCCCGCGGCGAGCATCTCCTCGAGCGTCGCGTCACGACGCTCCTGCAGCTCGGACATGGCCTTCTCGGCCTTCCGGATGGCGAAGCGCAACGTCGACGGGCTCCGACCACCCGAACCGCCCGAACGCCGCGACGGACCCGACGCGGCGGTGTCCTCGGCGGTGCTGGAGGGAGCTGCAGGCGTCCCACCTCCGGAGTCGCTCAGCTTCCTGCCCCCGCCACGGCGGTCCCGGCGCTCCTGCTCGTAGGCCGCGTACCCGCCCGGACGACGAGACGCCGAACCGGTCCCGTCGAGCACGATCACGTCGGCCACGGTGCGTTCCAGGAAGGCCCGGTCGTGGCTCACCACCACGAGGGCCCCCGGCCAGTCGTCGAGGAAGTCCTCGAGCTGGCGGAGGGTGTCCAGGTCCAGGTCGTTGGTCGGCTCGTCGAGCAGCAGCACGTTGGGCCGTTCGGCCAGCGTCAACAGCAGCTGCAGGCGTCGCCGCTCCCCGCCCGAGAGCAGCCCGATGGGTGCCCACTGCGCATCCCCGTCGAACCAGAAGGCCTCCATCAGCGCGGCGTCCGCCCAGTCGGCCTCGCGGTGGCCGCCCGTCACCGCGTCGCGGACCCGCTGGTTCGGGTCGAGCGTCCGGCCGCGCTGGTCGTAGTAGCCCAGCCGCACCGTCGTGCCGAGCTCGACGGTGCCGTCCGACGGCTCGGTGCGCCCGGCGATGATGTCGAGCAGCGTCGACTTGCCGGTGCCGTTGATGCCCACGATGCCGAGCCGCTCACGGGGGTCGAGCCGCAGCTCGACGTCGGAGAACAACGGCGAGCCCCCGTCGAAGGCGTGCCCGACACCGTCGAGCTCGACGACCTTGTCACCCAGCCGTGGTGTGCCGGCGTGCAGCGGCAGGTCACCCTGACGTGCCGCTGCCTGTGGACGCCCCTCGACGATCGCGGTGGCCGACTCGATGCGCGCCTTCGGCTTCGAGGTGCGCGCCGGCGCGCCGCGACGGAGCCATGCGAGCTCGGTACGAGCCAGGTTCTTGCGGGTCCGCTCGGCCTTCGCCGCATGTTCCTCCCGCAATGCCCGACCCTCGAGGTAGGCGCCGTAGCCCCCTTCGTGGACGTACCCCGCGCCGCGGTCCAGCTCGAGCACACGGGTGGTGATCCGGTCGAGGAAGTGGCGGTCGTGGGTGACCAGCACGAGCCCGCCCCGGTACTCCGCCAGTCGGTCCTCGAGCCAGGCGATCGCGTCGATGTCCAGGTGGTTCGTCGGCTCGTCGAGGATCAACAGGTCGGACTCGGCGACGAGCGCTCGGGCGAGCGCGACCCGCTTGAGCTGCCCTCCCGAGAGCTGTCCGACATCCGCGTCCATCAGGGACCCGAGACCGAGGCGGTCGGCGACGGCGAGCGCCTCCCAGTCCTCTGCGCCGTGGCCCGACGTCACCGCCGCTCGCACCGTCATCGCCTCGAAGGTCGGGTCCTGACCGAGCATCGCGATGCGGACGTCGCGGCCTCGTCGCACCGTCCCCGCTTCGGGTTCGATCTCTCCGGAGATGATCCGCAACAACGTCGACTTGCCGCAGCCGTTGAGCCCGACGATGCCCAGTCGGTCGGAGTCCGAGATGGTGAAGGAGACGTCCGCGAAGAGCGGGCGCCCGGGGCGACTGGCGGCGACGGCATCGACGTCGAGGAGGATCACCCCGACACGCTAGGACGCAGTGGCGGCCGCGCCGACATCGGCATGGGGATCAGCGCGGGGCGACATCGAGCGCGGCGAGACGTCCGTCGATCCAGTCGCGCAGCGCGAACTCCGAGCCGTAGTCGGCGAAGACCAGGTGCGCGGCGAACGGCGCGAGCTCCGGCGACGAGTTCGGCCAGAACTGCGCTGCCCCCCAACCGTCGGCGGGCATGTCGTCCGAGCCGGTCCGACGGTGTGGGACCTTCACCGGCACGATCTCGTCGCCGACGAGGGGGAGGTCCAGCAGCGAGATCAGCCGGTCGCTCGCGTAGTTGGGGACGACACCGTCGTTGGCGCCGTAGGCGAGGAACGTCGGTGTGCCGTTGACACGGATCCGCTCGACCACGTTCACGTTGTCGGCATGGTCGAGCAGCATGGTCGCCGAGCCCATCAGCGCATAGGCGTCGGCGGCGGTCGCACCGGCGGGGATCACGTTCATGAACAGCGGCCACAGCAACGAGTGGAAGATCGTGTCGGCGATCCCCGTGCCGGCGACCTGAAGGAACGAGCCGTCGAGCTCAGGTGCGAGCGCGGTGAACGCCGCGCCGAGCACACCGCCCATCGAGGTGCCCTCGTAGAGCAGTCGCGTGGTGTCGAGCTCGGGCGCGGTGCGTGGCGTGCCGTCGAGGGCCGGCGGCAGCGCGATCTGCAGGTCGCCCAGGTGCTGTTGCACGGCCATGAGCAACGAGATCTGGTCGACGATGCCCTGCAGCGGCATCGAGGCGAGGCGTCCGAACTTCCGTGGCGTGGTCAGGTCGAGCAGGTACCCCTGGTCCGGCCCGTAGTACTGGCGACCGCCGTGGTTGGGGACGTCGATCCCGATCGTGGCGAGGCCCTTCTTCGCGTTGGTGGTCGCGGTGAAGGTCATCGTCTCCTTCGCGGCGAGCAGACCATGTCCGTAGATCACCACCGGCGCACCTTCGGTACCGCCTGCAGGACGCTCGGGCAGCACGAGCTGGAACGGCACCCATCGGTCCGTCGCGCCGTGGTCCGCACGGGCGACACCGTGTTCATCGCGGAAGTCCGAGATCAACACCTGCCCGGTCACCACCGCGGAGGCGCCCTCGATCAGCCACGGGAACTGGACCGAGACGTTGCGCATCGGGTGGTCGACCGAGCGAGCGATCTCGGTCATCCGGTCGAGCTCGGAGCTGGCGTTGTCGGCACTGCGAACGGTGAAGGTCGTCGCGTTGACGACCTGGTCCCAAGGGCCGAGACCCGCGCGCTCGACCGCGCCGCGGAGCTCGCCCACGTACGGCGACGTACCGGACAGCCCCGGTGCACGGGCGGGGGAACCGCCGGTGGCGCCGACCAGGCCCTTGCCGAGACGGGCGACGTAGGTGTGCCCCGGCTCGAAGCGCGTGACGGGCCAGGCGACGACCAACGTGTCGCGGTCGCCGTGGCGAGCCGCCTCGGCCGGGACCTCGACGCGGACGTCGACCCGCTCCCCGGTGGTGGTGTCGACCACGACGAGCACCTCACCTCCATCGGCGGGCACGTCGCGGGGGACGATCGACCGGTCGACCTCGAAGATCACCGGCGACAACGACGCGAAGCCGTCGGCCGCGGCGAACGCGTCCGAGGGGCTCGCACCCGGACCGAGGCGGTCGATCACCCGCGGGTCGACGAGGTCGGACGGCATGACGACACGCCGTCCGGTCGCCGTCGACGGATCCACCACCGTGAACTCGTTCGACGGGTACGGCAGGGCGCACGACACGACCGCCGCGGTGGTGCAGGACCGATCCGTCGGACGCGGGAGTGCGGGACGCGGACCGGACGGCCCGGCGAGCGCGCAGCTCGTGGCGAGGACCGCCACGGCGGCGACCAGCGCTGGCACCACGACTCGACGCCGTCCCACCGACGTTCGACCTGTCACCGACGATCCACGTGCCGACGACGTCGTCCCGTGCACACCTGAGCTGTCCATGCGGACCCCCTCGCCCACCGGTCACCGCTTGCTCGTGACCGCCCCGCTTGCTGACGCAGCGAAGTTACCCGCTGGTCGCGGGACAGGTGTCATCGACGGTGTCGTCGGGTGCCGTTCGAGCCCCCCCCCCCCGCCGGACGGGCCCG
>JAFAFN010000248.1 GCA_023423475.1 Actinomycetes bacterium
GCATGAGCCTCGCCATCACCACGCTCGCGCTGGCGGTCGCGGTCGAGCAGCTCGTGCTCGCGAGCCCTCCGCTGTCGGGTGGTGCCGCCGGGTCGTCCGCGCCCCGGCCCGGGCTGTTCGGCATCGATCTCGGCGTGAGCGCCCGGGGCGCCGACAACTTCCGACCGGCCTTCGGCATCGCCGTGCTGGTAGTGGTCGTCCTGTGCTGTGCGGCGGTCGCGAACCTGCGCCGCAACAGCACCGGACTCCGCTGGCTGGCCGTACGGGCCAACGAGCGAGCCGCTGCAGCGGTCGGCATCGACGTCGCCCGCACGAAGCTGGGCGCGTTCGCCGTCTCGGCGTTCCTCGCCGGCATGTGCGGCGTGCTCATGGCCCATGCCGCCACCACCTTGTCACCCACGTCGTTCATGGTCATCGGCGCGCTGGTGACCCTGGCGCTGACCTATCTGGGTGGCGTGTCCAGCATCACCGGAGCGCTGGTGGCGGGCGCACTCGCACAGGCCGGCATCGTCACCACGGCGCTCAACGGCATGAGTAGCGGCGACGCGGGCGAGTACGTCTACGCCGTCAGCGGGCTGGCGCTGATCGTCACCGCGGTGCTGGCCCCCGAGGGGCTCAGCGGCATCTGGCGCGACCAGGCCGCACGGCTGCGTGCTCGTCGCGGGCCACGCCCCGCTGCGGCGCCTGCAGCCACCCCGGACGTGGAGGCTGCGGCCCCATGAGCGAACCCACCATCGCTCCCCTGCTGTCGGTGCGAGACCTCACGGTGCGTCACGGCGGACTCGTGGCGCTCGACCAGGTGTCCATGGTCGTCGACACCGGGACCATCGTCGGTCTGATCGGCCCCAACGGCGCAGGCAAGACGACGTTCATCGACACCTTGAGCGGGTTCACCACTCCCCAGGACGGCCGCATCGAGCTCGACGGTCACCGCATCGACCCGCTGTCCGCACATCGGCGCGCACAGCTCGGTCTGGTGCGGACGTTCCAGTCCCTCGAGCTGTTCGAGGACCTGACCGTCGAGGAGAACCTGCGGACCGCGCTGGACCGGCCCGGGCCCTGGTCGCTGCTGCGCGACGCGCTGTGGCCACGTCGGGTGGACCACGCCGTCATCGGCGAGGTGCTCGACGACCTCGGCATCGGCGACACCGCCGGTCGACGACCGGGCGAGCTCTCCAACGGGCAACGCCACCTTGCGGCGCTCGCCCGCGGCCTGGTCGCCCGTCCCCGCCTGCTCCTGCTCGACGAGCCCGCCGCTGGTCTCGACCCGGACGAATCCGCAGAGCTGTCGGCGGTGCTGCGGAGCCTGCCGGGCCGGGGCACGTCGGTCCTGCTGGTCGAACACGACATGGCGGTGGTGCTCGAGGTGTGCGACCGCGTCGACGTGATCGACTTCGGGTCGCTCATCGCGAGCGGCACCCCCGCCGAGATCCGCGCGGACGAGCGGGTGATCGCCGCGTACCTGGGCGACGGGAGCACACCATGACCACGTCCCAGGCAGCGACGACGGTCGAACCGGCACTCGAACTGCGTGGGCTGCGCGCCGGCTACGACGGCATCGCGGTCGTGCACGACCTCGACCTGGTCGTGCGACCCGGCGAGGTCGTCGCGCTGCTCGGGGCGAACGGTGCCGGCAAGACCACGACGCTCGCGACCGTCTCGGGGTTGCTGCCGGTGCTCGGCGGGACCATGTCGGTGCTCGGCGACGACCCCGCCCGACGCCGGCGTGTCCGCATCGCGGACGTGTGGCGTCGGGCCCGCGCCGGTGTCGCCCACGTGCCCGAGGACCGCGGGTTGTTCTACGACCTGACCGTCTCCGAGAACCTGCGCCTCGGCGCCCCGCCACGCGCACGACGCGATCGGGCGCCCGGGCCCGACGAGGTGTTCGAGCTCTTCCCCGCGCTCGCCGGTGTCGCCGACCGCCGCGCGGGACTGCTCTCGGGCGGCGAGCAGCAGATGCTCGCCCTCGCCCGGGCGGTGTCGAGCGGACCGGAGCTGCTCCTGGTCGACGAGCTCAGCCTGGGGCTCGCGCCGATCATCGTGGCGCGCCTGCTGCCGGTGCTGCGGACGATCGCCGAACGCACCGGGGCCGGTGTGCTCGTGGTCGAACAGCACGTCCCGCTGGTGTTGGCCGTCGCCGACCGCGCCGTGGTGCTCGACCGTGGCCGGGTCGCGCTGTCCGGCCCCGCGTCCGAGGTCGCGTCGCGTGTCGACGAGATCGAGGCGGGCTACCTCGGCGAACGCTGAGCCGGCTCCCGCGACGCCATCGGCGCGCCCTGCTCGAGATCGTCCGCGACACCGGCCACCAGGAGCGCGAGCTCCGGCTCGAGCTCGTCGATGCGGTCGAGCTCGTCGGCGAAGCGAGTGCGTGGCCGGTCCGTCGACGGCGTCGCTGCCGGCATCCAGGCGGAGTGCAACATGAACGGCATGGTGACCCCCGGCTCCGCGAGCGTGGCGAGCGGCCCCGCCGCGACGTCCCCCGCGTCGAACACCTCGACGCGGAAGCCGGCGTCGTTCATCACGGGGACCACGACCCACCCGTCGTGCCCACCGGGGTCGGATCCGGCGTAGCGGCTCTTCGTCGGGTCCGAGCCGGCGTCGCGCGGCACGAAGATCGGTGACGTCGGGAAGTCAGCGACGTCGAAGCTGTGGTGGGCGACGATCCCCAGCTCGTCGAGCTCGCTGGAGACGAGCAGGGGCACGGTCTCCTCTGATGGCAGCAGCGTGCGATCGACCCGGTCCCCGTAGAGCGCCAGCATCTTCTGGGTCACTCCCTCGGGCCGCCACCCCTGGTGCACGGTGTGGTGCAACGTCGGACGGGTGCGGCCCTCGGTGCTCCAGTCGAGTGCGTTGAGCTGTCGGGTCCACAGCAGCTCGGGCTCACGCTGCTCGGCACGGTGCAGCACCTTCGACGTCACCGGGTCGACGACGATCATCGTCGTGCGGTCCGGAGCCATCGGGAACCCGTAGAGGCCCCGCAACGCCGGGTCGCACGGACGTCCGAGGGCGTCGGTGTCGCCGACCTGCTGGGTCATCGCGATGTCGGCGCTCTCGGTGTGCTCGAAGACGATCCGGACGCCCTCCGTGTCGTCGTAGGTCGCGTAGTAGTGGTTGATCTCGGGCGAGATCGTGAACGACGTGCAGGGCACCTCGGTGCCGGGTGGTGTCGCCTCGAGGGCGTCCTTGCGGATCATGAAGACCGGTGCCTCGAGGTTCGCCGGTTCGACGCGGTCACCGCCCGTGAGCACCTGCGGCTCGACGTGGAACGCACAGTCACCGACGATCAGCCAGTCGCGTGTCTGGGTGATGGTGTGCACCGACTGCGGGATGAGCGCGCCCTCGATCGGCCACGACTGCAGCGGTCCGTGTCCGTCCCAGCGCACGATGTGCAGCTGGCCCCAGAAGGTGTTGACCGTCCAGAGCACGTCACGGTCGGGATCGATGACGGGATGCGCCGTGGTCATCACCATCGGCAGCACGGGCTGCGGTGAGACCTCGAAGGTCTGCCACTCGCTTCGGTGACCGACCTCGCCGAGGAACCCCAGCGTCACGGGGTCGATCTCGACGGGGCGCCCTGCGTCCCAGGTCATGAAGAGCCGGTCACCCCACGGCAGCGGCGCGGTGTTGGCCGCGTTGGTGTGCCCGAACGGCGACTGCACGCCGACCATCGTCGGTGTGAAGAGATCCGGCCGGGCGGCGCGCAGCCGCGCCGAAGGGGAGTCGATGCGGCGCTGACGCCACGCGTGGCGATCGGCGGGCGCACCGTGGGTGCCCGGCGCGAGCGACAGACGGTAGGTCGTGCCGTCGCCGAAGAAGGGGTGCGGTCCGTCGAAGGTGGCCGGATGCGGCGCGCTCAGGACGAGCTCGCCCGAGAGCCCAGCGGGCCACTCCCCCGCCACGACACCGAGGTCGTGGTCCTCCGGATCCGACATCGAGAACAGCGACCGGGGAATCGGCATGTTGACCTCACTCAACTCGATGGTGGACGTACCGGCACGGGCGTGCGAATGGTGAACAGTGTAAAGTTACCCCGTTCAGTGACGGAGGTCACGGACGGATGTGTTCGCCGTGACAGCCAGCGACGGGAGCCTCGCCATGTCCACGCCAGTCGAGACCGATCACACCGGCACGACACCGAACCCGTATCTGCGCGGGGCGTACGAGCCGGTCCGCGACGAGGTCGCGCTCGATGCGCTGCGCGTCACCGGCGACCTGCCCGACGGCCTGCGCGGCACGTTCCTGCGCAACGGGCCGAACCCCCTGTTCCCACCCCTCGGCGAGTACCACCTGTTCGACGGTGACGGCATGCTGCACGCGACGACCTTCGACGGTTCCTCCGCGTCGTACCGGAACCGCTGGATCCGCAGCGCGGGACTCGAGGCCGAGATCCGCGCCGGCCGAGCCATCTACGGCGGGATGGCCCAGCCGGCGTTCCCGGAGCCCGAGCTCGTCGGCGACGCCGGCCCGATGAAGAACGTGGCGAACACCCACGTCGTGCGCCATGCCGGGCGAACGATGTGCCTGTGGGAGGCGGGGCCCCCGACGCTGGTCGACGACTCGCTGGCGACCCTCGGGACCCACGACTTCGACGGAGCGCTCGCAGGCCCCATGACCGCGCACCCGAAGCTCGACCCGCTCACCGGCGAGCTGCACTTCTTCGGGTACTCGGCGATGCCGCCGTACCTGCGCTACCACGTCGCCGATGCGAGCGGTGCGCTGATCCGCTCGATCGACATCGACCTGCCGAACCCGGTGATGATGCACGACTTCGCGATCACCGAACACCATGTCGTGTTCTTCGACGCACCGGCGCTGTTCGACCTGGGCGGCTTCCTCGCCGGTGGCCCGATGATCCGTTGGAGCCCGGAGCTGGGCACGCGCATCGGCGTGATGCGCCGCGACGGCGACGGCAGCGACCTGCGGTGGTCCGAGATCGACCCCTGCTACGTGTTCCACTTCCTCAACGCGTGGAGCGACGACGACACCCTCGTGCTCGACGGATGTCGGCTCCCCCGCCTCGACATCGGCCTCGAGACGACGACGGACACGTCGAGCACCGGTGACGACGACGGTGGCCACCTCAGCCGCTTCACCGTCGATCTCGCCTCGGCGACCGCCACCACCACGCAACTCACGGACCTGCGTGGCGACTTCCCGCGCATCGACGAGCGACTCACCGGGCGCGAGCACCGCTTCGGCTACCTGGCGACCATCATCGAACCGTCGGGGCACGACGCGTCGACCCCCGAAGAGGGTGCCTTCGACTCGGTCACCCGCATCGACCTGCGCGACGGCACCACGGCGTCGCACACGTTCGGCCCGGGACGCATCTGCGGCGAACCCGTCTTCGCGCCGGACCCCGGGCGCGACGCCGAGGACGGCGGCTGGCTGCTCACCTGGGTCCACGACGCGGCGACGGACCTCTCGGAGCTGGTCGTGCTCGATGCGGCCGACGTGCAGTCCGAGCCGGTGGCCGTGGTGCACCCCGGACGACGGGTGCCCTTCGGGTTCCACGGCTCGTGGATCAGCGAGGAGCCCTGAGTCCGTCGACCACCGAGTCGATGACGGAGTCCACCAGCTCGGACTCGTAGTCGTCACCCAGGTTCGGTCGGGCCAGCAGCACGGTCGCCACCCCGTGCACCGCCGCCCAGAGCGTGAGCCCCACCATCAGCGGATCGTCGATGCGCAGCAGGCCCGCCGCGATCGCGTCGTCGATCGCGACGGTCGAGACCTCGAAGGACTTCGACGCGAGGTCGTGCTCGGGGGCTGCCGGCTGGGGCGACCAGGCGGGTCGGAACATCGTCATCACACCGAAGAGTGCAGGGTTCGCCAACGCGTGGTCGACGTAGGCACGACTCTGCGCTCGGATGCGTTCGATCGGATCCTCGATGCCCTCCGATGCGGCGACCAGGCCGTCGAGCAGTCGGCCGAACTCGTCGTCCGCGATGGCGCCCATGAGGTCGTCCTTCGAGGCGAAGTGCGCGTAGAGCGCCGGTGCCGTCACCCCGAGCCGTCCGGCGATCCGACGCAGCGACACGGCATCCGGACCGTCCTCGAGCATCGTCGAGCGTGCGGCGTCGAGGATCGCCGCGGCGGTGAGGGGTGGACGCTGCTCGCTCACGGACCGCACGGTAGCGGCGGTCCCCGGAGGTGGCATGATCTCGACGATGAGCTCGAGCTGCTGCAGCCCCGGCGCGGATGATCGACCGGACGGCCCCACCGCCTCGTCCGGACCCTCGGCGGGTGTCTCGCCGTCGTCACCCCGGCCGGACACCTCGCCGGCGGACCGCACGCGCTGGCTCCCGATCGACGCAGGGACCTTCCTCATGGGGTCGGACGAGACGAAGTACCCCACCGACGGCGAGGGTCCCGTCCGCCCGGTCGCGCTCGACGGCTACGAGCTCGCGGCCCACGCGGTGACCAACGACGACTGGGCGGTCTTCGCCGCAGCGACGGGCTATCGGACGATCTCGGAGCAACTGGGCTCGTCGTTCGTGTTCGCCGGCCTGCTGCCCGACGACTTCCCGCCGACCCAGGGTGTGGCCGCGGCGCCGTGGTGGCGACTCGTCGAGGGCGCGGCCTGGGACCGCCCCGAGGGCCCGCAGTCGGACCTGGACGGCCGTGGCGACCACCCGGTGGTGCACGTCGCATGGCTCGATGCGATCGCGTACTGCGAGTGGTCCGACACCCGGCTGCCGACCGAGGCGGAGTGGGAGCAGGTCGCACGCGGCGGGCTGGAGCAGCGGCGCTATCCGTGGGGCGACGAACGCGAGCCCGGCGGCCGCCACATGATGAACGTCTTCCAAGGGGCGTTCCCAGGGACCGACACCGGTGACGACGGTTGGATCGGCACCGCACCGGTCGATGCGTTCGAACCGAACGGGCTGGGTGCATCGAACATGTGCGGCAACGTGTGGGAATGGTGCGCCGACTGGTTCGGCACCGATCACCGGGCGCCGGGGGGACCGTCGTCGGGGACGCACCGTGTCATGCGGGGCGGCTCGTACCTGTGCCACGAGTCCTACTGCTGGCGCTACCGCGTGGCGGCGCGCAGCGCGAACACCCCCGACAGCGCGGCCGGCAACATCGGGTTCCGGGTCGCTCGCTGATCGTCAGTCCTCTTCGAGGTGCTCGTGGCGTCCCGCGGTGAGGGGCAGCACGATCCACAGCATCGGCAGGGTGATCACGACCGGGATCGTGATCAACAGGGCCGGGATCGCCCCGTAGACGAAGCGGGCGACGCACCACAGCGTCGTGGACAGTGCGACGCCCAGGAAGGCCATGCCGACGATGGTGAGCCCGATGCTCCACCGCAACCGGGTCGAGCGGGCCCTGCGGTTGCCGAATCGGTGGAACGCCGCGGGTGTCATCATGC
>JAFAFN010000264.1 GCA_023423475.1 Actinomycetes bacterium
CCCAGGTAGACCGGCCCGGCGGTGGCGCCTACGTCGAACGCAGCGGGCAGCCCTGCGGCCTCGCGCTCGGAGCGGATGAAGTCGAGCGCAGCGCTCAACCCCATCGGCGGAGGACCCTGCGGCAGCCACCCGTCGGCCAGGGTCGCAGCACGGCGGATCGCCGCCTTGGACGAGCCGCCGAGCCAGATCGGTGGACCACCGGGACGGGCGGGACGCGGGTTCATGCCGACACCGACCTCGGCGCCGGGCCCGCCGACCGTGGGGTACTCCTCGGCGAAGGCCGCTCGGATGACCGGGATCGCCTCGGCGACCTGGCTGCCACGGGTCTCGTAGTCGACACCCAGCACGGCGAACTCGGACTCGAGGTGACCGGCACCCGCTCCGAGGATCGCTCGACCACCAGAGAGTCGGTCGAGCGTGGCGAAGGCCTTCGCCGTGGCGAAGGGGTGGCGGTAGGGCAGGACGTAGACGTGGCTGAGCAGGTGCACCCGCTCGGTGAGCGCGGCCAGCCAGCCGAGGGTGGCGATGGTGTCGTACCAGGTCGACGACATCTTCTCGTCGGCGGGGCGCGGCACACCGATGTGGTCGCAGACACCGACGTAGTGGGCGCCTGCGCGGTCGGCGGCCTGCGTGATCAGTGCGAGCTCGTCCGGTCCGGCCGTGGCCTCCCAGGGCTGCACGAAGTTGAGGCTCTGCGACTGGATGGGCAGCTGCAGTCCCCAGACGACCTGTCCTGCCGGAATGATGGCGCCCATCGGCGATGCCCCCTGTGGATCTGACGGACCGTCAGATTAGGTCAGTGGCAGCCCGTCGCCGTCAGAGGCAGTTCAGCACTGCTCGACCGTCGTCGATGGTGACGCCGTAGCTGTGGTCCGGAGCGATCTGCATGGCCTGGTCGATCGGTCGGGTCGTGCCGTCGACACTGAGCCAGCGACCGGAGGTGTTGATGACCATGAAGGACGACCGGCGGCCGTCGCTGCTCGCCGACAGGTGGATCGCCCCGGGGACACCGGGATCGAGGCGAGTGATCACACCCGTCGAGATCTTCACGATCACCGCTCCGTCATCAGGGATGCCGTCCCAAGGTGCATCGAACGGCTCGACCGATCCGATGAGGATCGTGTCGGCGTCGAGGAACTCCAGGCCGACGCCCATCGGCGTGCTCTCGCCGCGGAACCGCCCGATGTCGCGCACCACCTGACCTGTGGCGACCGAGACGACCCGGAAGCTCGGCGCCGTCGTCCCGGTCGAGCGCTGGACGTAGTGGGTCAGGTCCCGGCTGAAGACACCGTTGGTCCAGCCCGCCGGGGCAGAGGGAAGCGCGGCGAGGACGTCGCCGGTGGTGGTGTCGACGATGGACCAGGGTCGGCCGGGGACATCCCAGTCCTCGACGACCGCGCGGTCGAGGGTCGAGGACACTGCGATCACGTACCGGTCGCTCCCGATACCCGGTTCGACGGGCTCGGAGATCCCGGTCCGCAGATCGATCAGATTCCACGGCACCACCCCGTCGGGCAGCTCGGGGTACTGCAGCGTCAGCGCCCGGTGACCGGCGGCGTCAAGGTGGATGGTGGCACCGTCACCGAGGGGTGACGCTCGGAGGAACTCGCGTCGGGCACCCGTGGCGCGATCGACCGTCGTGTAGCTCACCCCCTCGGTCTCGTCGTCGGGGTAGTCGGTCAGCACGATCGTGCGACCGTCGGCGGAGATCTGCTCGACGTCGTCGCCGACGCCCAGGTCGACGGGACCTGCCGTGCAGTCCATCGGACCACCCGGATCGCTGCCGGGCGGCACGGTGCAACCTGCCGCCGCCACCAACATCGAGGCAGCTGCCGCCACAGCTGCGAACTTCGAGACTCGCCGCATCTCGGTCCCCCTCTTCCCAGAGCAAGCACCGTACCGGGAGCCCCCGCACGCCGGCCAGTGACCGGGGGATTCGACCCACGTCCGCGATCAGGACGTCGATGGCACCGGAACCTCGTCCTCGTCGTCGGCCGGGCGCACCTCGCCGGGCAGGTTCCGGGTCGAGATCAGCGACACCAACGCCAGCAGGGCGGCCACGAGCAGGCCGACCTCGAGCGACTGCAGCTGTGCGGACTCGTAGTCGTCGACCACCGCCTCGACGCTCGCGTCGTCCAGTCCCGCGTCACGCGCAGCGGCATCGATCGCGTCCGACGACACGAAGTCGACACCGGTCCCCGTCGCGACGGTCACCTGCTGGGCGACCTCGGCGCTGATCCGCTCGTCGCTCTCGATCTCGGAGATGAACGAGGCGGTCAGACCCGACAGGACGACGGCGCCGATCAGCGCGACGCCGAGCGACGAGCCGAGCTGCTGGCCGGTGTACTGGAGACCGCCCGCCTCACCACGACCCGACGCGTCGACCGACGACTGCACGACGTTGCCGAGTTGCGAGACGATGAGCCCCATCCCGATGCCGAGCACCGCCATCGCGATCGCGAAACCCGCGTCGTCGAGCTGGGGCTCGATCGTGGCGAGCAGGAGCACGATCGCAGCCACCGCGGTGAGCAGGCCCGCCCTGATGATCGTGCGCACCGCGAACCGTCCGGACAGCCTCGAACCCGCGGCGGAGAAGAGGAACATCGTGACCGAGATCGGCAGCATCTTGAGGCCCGTGTCCAGCGCATCGAGACCGATCACCAGCTGGAGGTAGAGCGGCACGACGAAGAACACACCCATGAGGATCAGGTTCTGCGTGAACAGCCCCGCGAGCCCTGCACGAAGGGGCAGCACCGAGAACAGTCCGACGTGCACCAGCGGGTCCTGACCGACGCGCTCACGACGGCGCTGCCACTCGACGAACGCCCAGAGCAGCAGCACACCGCCGGCGGTCAGGAACACCGCGGGTGAGAAGCCGAGGATGTCGAACGGCGCGCCCGAGGGTCGGATGAAGCCCCACGAGCTCGACTGGAGCACGCCGAGCACGAACGCACCGAGCCCGACGGCGGAGAGCAGCGATCCGACCACGTCGAGGTGTGGCTTGGGTCCCGTGCGAGGTGCGTCATCGATCTTCGAGGTCAGCGCCAGGATCAACGCGACGAGCACCACCTCGCCGACGAACACGATCCGCCAGCTGAGCTCGGTGGTCGCCCAGCCGCCGAGGATGGGGCCGATCGCGATGCCGGCACCGGCGACCCCGCCGATCACCGCGTAGGCGGTGCGGCGAGAGGCGCCTTCGAAGTTGCCCGCGATCAGTGCAGCGAGCGCCGGCAGGACGAGCGCTGCACCGATGCCCTCGAGCACGGACCAGCCGAGGGCGAGCACGAACACCGACTGCGACGCAGCCGTCATCGCGGAGCCACAGGCGTAGATGACCAGCCCGATGACGAAGGCCCGACGTCGGCCGATGATGTCGCCGATCTTGCCGCCGGTCAGCATGAGCATCGCCATCACCAGGCAGTACAGGGTGATGACCGCCTGGATCGTCGTGATGTCCGTGTCGAAGTCGACGACCAGCTGGCTGATCGAGACGTTCATCACCGACTGGTCGAGCACCATCACGAACTGGGCGATCGCCAGGGCGACCAGTGCGACTCGCTTCACGATCATCCCTTCCGAACGCCGGCGGCTGGTCGGCGCACTCCGGGGCGAAGACTAGGCACCCGGAGCCGCATCCCGATCGATCGACTGGTGCCACGATGTGGGGCGTCACCGACGAGGAGTCCACCGTGGTCGAACGAGTCCCCGATGCCGCCGCCGCGGCCGCCGCCTTCCGCAACCTCGCTGACGCCGAGCAGACGCGGGTGCCGACCTACTCGCGCATCTGCCGGATCATCGCGGCGCGTCCCGAGCTGCACTGCCTGCTGCTCGAGGCACCGACCGGACAGCGTCTGCCCGTGCTGCTGCTCGCATCGATCCACGACGTGGTGCTGCGGGACCCGACCGTGCCGCTCGCCCCGTGGTACCCGTCGGTGACCGGCGGACCTCCGAGCGATGCCGATCCGAAGGACGCGCTCGTGGCCACCGTCGACGCCCACCTCGACGAGATCGTCGCGTTGGTGCGCACCCGACAGGTCCAGACGAACGAGGTCAACCGGTGCGTCGCGTGGCAGCTCGCGCTCGGCGAGCTGTGCTCGGATGACCGGCGTCCGCTCTCGTTGGTCGAGGTCGGCGCGTCGGCCGGGCTGAACGTGCGGCTCGACGCCTACGCGATCGAACTCAACGACGCGCGGTCAGGCGCCGAGCCGGTGACGGTCGGTCGCGCCGACTCCCCCGTCCGGTTGTCGGCCGAGCTGCGCACCGGTGCCTGGCCGGCGGCCGAGCGGGACCTGCCGGCGGTCGTGCACCGCGTCGGCCTCGACCTGCATCCGCTCGACGTGACGTCGACCGACGACGCGAGGTGGCTGGCCGCCTGCACCTGGCCCGAGCAGCGCGACCGCTTCGACCGGCTGTCCGCAGCGATCGAGCTCGCCGCCGCCGACCCGCCGGCCATCGTCGCGGGCGACATGGTCGACGACGTCGCCGGGCTCGTGACCGCGGCCCCCGACGGCACCCACGTGGTGGTGCTCGCCTCGTGGGCATTGACCTACATCGAGCGGGCGCGTCGGGCCGAGTTCGCCGAACGACTGATCTCGGTCGCGTCCGACGTCATCGGTCGAGGTGGCCGCCTCAGCCTGGCGACGCTCGATGCCGCACACACGTTGCCGTGGATCGACCCACCCGAGATCGCCGCCGACGCGGATGCGGAC
>JAFAFN010000283.1 GCA_023423475.1 Actinomycetes bacterium
CGGGCCCGATGGAGCAGCGCTGGGCGAGCTCTTCGTAGAGCGACGTCCTGGCGAAATCGACCTCCAGCAGCGGCGCCGCGAAGCTCGCCGGCAGCCAGCTGCAGTCGACGGCGAAGGGCTCGCCGTCGAGCAGACGGACCCGCTCGAGGAACACGAGGGGGTCGGCGAGGTCGACACCGAGAATGCCCGCCGACTCGGCGTCGGTGCGCTGCTCGAGGGTCAGCACCCGGGAGCGCTGCTCGTGGCCCTGGGCTTCGATCGAACGGAACAGGCTGTAGATCGCGCCGAGCGGCTGGTCGATCGTGGTGGTCCGCACGAACGTGCCGCGCCCACGTTCACGGGCGACCAGGCCCTCGTCGTGGAGTCGTCGCACCGCTTCGCGCGCGGTGTGGCGGCTGACGCCGTAGGACTCGGTGATCTCGAGGTCGGTCGGGAAGCGCTGCGCGAACTCTCCCGCGACGAGCCGTTCCCTCAGGTCGTCGAGCACCTGGGACCACAACGGCTCGGCGCTGCTGCGGTCGACGGCCTGCACGACGTCAGACCCGTTGGCGGCGGGTCGGTCGCAGCGTCACCGGTGACGGCACCGGCACTCCGGGACGCGAGTGGTCGACCGTCGACGATGGCGACGCTCCCCCGTTGGCGGCGATCGCGGCGAGCAGTGGCTCGGCCGCGCCCTTGACGCACTCCGGATCGGGATCGGTGAGCTCGAGTCCGACGAAGAACTTCGAGGCCATGCAGCCACCCTGGCAGGCGTCGTAGCTGCCGCAGCTCGTGCAGGCGCCCGGGTTGTCGGGCTCGCGCAGCGAGGTGAACAGGTCGGACTCGCGCCAGACCTTGGTGAACCCGCCCTCGTCGCGGATGTTGCCGGCGAGGAACTGGTCGTGGATCACGAACGGGCAGGCGTACACGTCGCCGACCGGGTCGATCAGGCACACCACACGACCGGCACCGCACAGGTTGAGTCCCGGCAGCGCGTCGCCGAGCGCCGAGAGGTGGAAGAACGAGTCGCCGGTGAGCACGTCGTCGCGGCCCAACAGCCAGTGGTAGAGCGTGCGCTGGTCCGCCTGGGTCGGGTGCAGCTCATCCCAGGAGTCGACGCCGCGACCCGAGGGACGCAGGCGCGTGACCCGCAGCTGTGCACCGTAGGAGTCGGCGATCGCCTTGAACTCGTCGAGCTGGCCGACGTTCTGACGGGTCGCGACGATGCTGATCTTGAACGCTCCGAACCCGGCGTCGCGCAGGTTGTCCATCGCCTGGCGTGCGGCGGCGAACGAGCCCTCGCCACGGACCAGGTCGTTCACGTCGGCATCCGCGCCGTCGATCGAGATCTGGATGTCCAGGTAGTCCATCGAGGCGAGCCGCTCGGCCGCGGCCCGGTCGATGAAGGTGCCGTTCGTCGAGAACTTCACACCGACGTCGTGAGCAGCGGCGTACTCGAGGATCTCGAAGAAGTCGGAGCGCAGCATCGGCTCGCCGCCACCGATGTTCACGTAGAACACCTTGAGGCGCTGCAGCTCGTCGATGACGGCGAAGCACTCCTCGGTCGTCAGCTCACGCGGGTCGCGACGACCCGACGAGGACAGGCAGTGCACGCACGACAGGTTGCACGCGTAGGTGAGCTCCCACGTCAGGCAGATCGGGGCGTCGAGGCCCTCCTTGAACTCCTCGACCAGCGAACGGGTCGCGGCCGGTGGCTGGACCGTCGCGCTCGGGCGACGAGTGGGGTCCGGCAGGAGGGAGGTCGGCAGCAGGTCGGTCATGAGGGGACGTCCGGATCGGGTTCGGCGGCGACGAGCATCTCGGAGGTCTCCAGGGTCGACAGCGCGGTCAGGAACGACGGCCACCGCGCCTCGGCGACGCCGGCGGCCACCAGGGTGTCGCGCACGGTCGTCTCGCCGTCGAGCGACTCGACGACGCGCAAGAGGTCGGGATGCTTGATGAACGACAGCTTCCGGGTGTCGAAGCTGTAGGCGAGCGCACCGAAGCGCTCGGGGCGCAGCGACACGCTGGAGTGCAGCCGGAGTCGACGATCGAGCGCCGGCGCAGCGGAGTCGACCACGAAGGGCTCAGCGACGCTCAGTACACACCGCACATGCCGTCGATGGAGACCTCCTCGACGAGGAGCTCCTCTTCGACGAGCGCGTCCTGGGCCACGACGGGCTGGTCCTGGTCGTCGATGGCCTGTGTGTCGAGTGCCTGGGTGTCGAGCGACATGGCTCCTCCTCGGAATCGGGTGCGCACGATGTTACCGAGGAACGCCCCGGGCTCGGCACGCGTCGTGCACCAGGTCGGCGGCGGCACGCGAAAAGGCTCAGCTTCCGAGCGATCGCGACCGATGCCCTGGGCGGACCGGCGTCCGGCATGGACCGCGGCGCAACGATCCACTCGTAGAGTGTCGCCCCCGACGTCCGCCCGGATGTCGGCAGAGAGAGGAATCACCACGTGCTCAGCACCACCCGTCCGTCGTCCCGGACCATCCGTCGCACCCTCGCCGCCGGCGTCACCTCGATCGCGGTGATCGGCTTCGCCGCCCCTGCCGCGCTCGCGCAGGAGCCGTCCGAGGCATCGGTCACCATCACCTGCACCGAGGACGAAGGCGCCGTGGCCATCATCGACATCGTCGCCTCCGGCGGCGAGCTGTTCACGATCGAGATCGACGAGGTGGTCATCGACTCCGACCTCGGGGCGGGCCGCTACGAGTACGACAGCATCGAGGACGGCACCTACGAGGTCGGTGTGCTCGAGCAGATCGGGCCTGACGACCTCGAGGTCGTGCTGCTCGAGACCGTCGACGTCGACTGCCAGGTCGACCCGACGACGACCACCACGACGACGGCTCCTCCGTCGACGACCACGACCACGGCGGCGCCGGCACCTGCAGCGGCCAACCGCACCGCCGCACGCCCGCTCAGCTTCACCGGCTGACACTGCTGCGCAGCTGACACGTCCGTCACGGGGTCGTTGCGTCCTCATACACTCGGCGTCACGTCGACCGAGGAAGCGACCCTGTGATGGACCTGTCCGGTCCCTGCGCCGACGTCCACCGTGCCCGAGGTGGCCGACCGAAGCGCCGCACGACCACTCAGCTTCACGGGTTGAGTCAGTCGCCGCCGATCGGCACCCGGTAGATCGGCACGCCGTTGATCTTGGTCAGCAGCTCCGCTCCCGGTGGGGCCTGCTTCGTGCCCTGCGTCGCGACGAGCAGTCGCACGTCCTCGGTGCCGTCGGGCGCGCGGTTCACACCGAACTTGTCGAGGTAGAGGTCGTCGACCTGCACGTCGACGCCCTCCTGTTCCAGGTGCACCGCGAGCCCGGCGACGATCGACCACCAGATCCCGTTGCCGCCGCTGATGCGGACGGTGTCCGCGCCGGCGACCTCCGGCTCGACGACCGCCCACGCGGTGTCGACCGCCCTCGTGCCCCAGTCGACCGTGGACGGGTCGTGGCCCACCGGCGCCGTCGACCACGACGGACCGCCGAGCACCGAGGTGACCGCCAGCACGCTCGCGATCGCTGCCGCCGCCAGCGCAGCGTTGCCGGCGATGGGCCGGCGATCGAGCGACCACTGCGCCCAGGCCGCGGCGCCGAGCCCGACCAGGACGGGCACTGCGACCGCGGATGACCACAGCACGACGTACCAGTGGAGCCCCCCGACCACTCTGGTCATGGCGAACGCCGAAACCGGGAGCGCGACCGCAGCGACCAGACCCAACTGGGTCAGCGCCGGCTGTCCACGGCGACGGCCGACCACGATCGTCGCCGCGGCACCGGCGACGGCGAGGAGCACCACAACCCACGGCAGCAGCCCTCCCCCGTCGGACGGCTCGAGGATCTGCTCCGCGGTGGGGCCGTAGTCGACCCCGGCGACGATCGTCGACAGCTCGCGTCCCAGCACCCCGATCCCCGCTGCGACGCCGGGTCCAGGTCCCCACTGCTCGGCGCCGTGGCGCAACGAGTCCGTCAGCGCGGCGAGGTTGGAGTCACCGCCGTTGCGCACCAGGTCGACCGCCGGCAACAGCCAGGCCAGCGCGGTCAGACCGAGCAGCCCGGCGCACAGCACGAGCGACCGAGCGCTGGGCCGGGTCGCTCCCTCGAGGTGCTCGACGTCCGGGGCCGTGGCGGCCGGAGCCTCCGACGATCGGTCCACGTACCAGCGCCGCGCGGCGACGAGGGCACCGACCGCGCCGGTCGCCGCGACGATCGGCACGGTGCCCACGTTCGTCTGCACCAGGAACGTCCCGACCAGCAGCGCCCAGCACCACTGCGTCCACGACGACGTCGCCGTGCCGACCAGCACCAGGTAGAGCGCCATCGGGATGATGACCACCAAGGGGTTCCACGGGCTCTTGATGACGTCCTCGCCGAGCGCCGCGACGAACAGCAGCACCGCCGCCGCCGACAGCGCCGCCACCCCTGCATCGAACCGCCGTCGGACCGTCTCGACCAGTCCGACCGCCGCCGCACCCTGGATCAGCTGCACCCCGAGCGCGAGTGCCCAGGGCGCGGTTCCCGTGACGGCCGCGACCGGGGCCACCAGGTAGAAGTAGATCGGTCCGGGGTGCGCGAAGCCGAAGCGCGAGTAGACCCCCGCCGAGCGGTCACCCGCGAGCGCGTCGAGCACCGCCAGGTCGATGAGCGCGTCGTCGCCGTAGACCGAGGTGTCCGGGCGGCGGACCAGCAGCTGGATCGCGAGCACGAGGAACGGCATGGAGACCAGCACGAGTGGAGCGAACTGGCTCAGACGGACCCATGCACGCCCCTGCCGATCGGGCCGATCCAACTCGCCGCTCCTCGTCGCCCGCGACGCATTCACACCGCGGATCCCTCCGTTCAGGGGCACCATACCAACGCCCTGCGACGCCTCCATGGACCCCGCCACTGCGCTGACCGGCAGTCACCGACGGCATCGTGTAGACCTCCCACTGTGAGGCAACGCCCGCCGTTCGGCGGGACGGGTACGACAGGGGGTCCCATGCCAACCACAACACGCGCAGCAGTGCTCTGGGGTGTCGGAGAAGAGTGGAAGATCGAGGAGATCACCCTCGACGATCCCAAGGCGGGCGACGTGCTCGTCAAGATGGCCTACGCCGGGATGTGCCACTCCGACGAGCACGCCGTCACCGGTGACCTGCCGCTCGGCCTGCCCGTCATCGGTGGGCACGAGGGCTCGGGCGTCGTCGAGGCCGTCGGCCCCGGCGTCACCTCGGTCAAGCCCGGTGACCACGTCTCGATGTCGTTCATCCCGAGCTGCGGACGCTGCAAGTGGTGCTCGACCGGCCGGCAGTACCTCTGCAACGAGGGCGCCAAGCTGTTCGACATCGGCATGATGAGCGACGGCCGCGAGGCCCACCACATCGGCGAGCAGGCCATCGGCCGCTACGCCCAGCTCGGCACCTTCTCGGAGTACGTGCTCGCCAGCGAGAACTCCGTGGTCAAGGTCGACGACGACCTGCCCCTCGACGTGGTCGCGCTGGTCTCGTGCGGCGTGGCGACCGGCTTCGGGTCGGCGACCGAGCGGGCGGGCACGAAGCCCGGCGACAACGTCGCGGTCATCGGCATCGGTGGCATCGGCATCAACGCCGTCCAGGGCGCCAAGGCGGCCGGCGCCAAGCGCGTCATCGCGATCGACCCCCTCGAGTTCAAGCGCGAGCAGGCGATGCAGTTCGGCGCGACGCACACCTACGCGTCGGTCGAGGAAGCACTGCTCGCCGTGCCGGACCTGACCTGGGGCGACATGTGCGACCGCGTCGTGCTGTGCGCAGGTGTCGTGCACGGCGACATGCTCGACCCGGCGCTCAACCTGACCTCGAAGGGCGGCACGCTCGTCGTCACCGGTCTGGCCCCGATGCTCGAGTCCGACGCCCAGATGAACCTGTTCATGCTGTCGATGATGAACAAGGAGGTGAAGGGCACCGTGTTCGGGTCGACCAACCCGAGGGCGATGATCCCGCAGCTCCTGTCGATGTACCGGGAGGGCGAGCTCAAGCTCGACGAGCTGATCACGAACCGCTACTCGCTGGACGACGTCAACGACGGCTACAAGGACCTCAACGACGGCAAGAACATCCGCGGTGTCATCGAGTTCGCCTGACAGCACCTACGGACCCGACCTGCTCGACCGCCTCACGACCTCGGTCGTGGGGCGGCGGCGCGCGTCGGAGGCGATCGTCGCCGCGTTGGCCGCGGGCCGGCACCTCCTGCTCGAGGGACCGCCGGGCACCGGCAAGTCGACGGTCCTGCGGGCCATCGCGGAGCAGCTGCACTCGGGCTTCGAGTTCGTCGAGGGCAACGCCGAGCTGACCCCGGCCCGCCTGGTCGGCACCTTCGACCCCGCCACGGTGCTCAACGAGGGCTACGTCCCCGAGGCGTTCCTCGACGGACCGCTCGTGTCGGCGTTGCGCAACGGCGCGCTGCTGTACGTCGAGGAGATCAACCGGATCCCCGAGGAGACCCTGAACGTCCTCATCACGGTGATGAGCGAGGGCGAGGTGCACGTCCCGCGACTCGGACGTGTGGTCGCCGCGGACGGCTTCCGCCTGGTGGCGGCGATGAACCCGTTCGACGCGGTCGGCACCGCCCGCATCGCCTCGGCGGTCTACGACCGCTGCTGCAGGGTCGCCGTCGGCTACCAGGACCTCGACGACGAGGTGCTCATCGTCGGTCGCGCCGCACCTGCTGCCAGCGAGGCGCTGGGTGGGTCGGCGGTCCGCGCCGCGGTGTCGATGGTCCGTGACAGCCGGGAGCACGCCGACATCCGAACCGGTTCGTCGGTCCGTGGTGCGATCGACTTCGTCATGGTCGCCGACGAGCTCGCTGCGCTGCGCGCCGTCGAGGTGCTCGACCCGTCGGTCACCCTCGACGCGGCGCAGCTGGCTCTCTCCGGACGGATCCGTCTGCGCGAGGGCGGATCGAGGACACCCGAGGACATCGACGCCGAGCTCTGGCGGCGGCACTTCGAGCAACCGGACGGCTCGGCGGCCGACGGGTCCTCGGGCGGCGAGGGCGACCCGGGAAAATCCTGACCCCGCCCCCCGGTGCGGGGAGAGGTCCCGACGACGAGGTGGCCGAGGGCGACGCCGCCCGAGAGGCCGTCGCCGACGCGGCCAGGCGCACGACGTCGCGGCGCGACCTGTCACGTGACGAGCACTTCGCGGACGTGTCCCCCGAGCTCGGTGTGATCGACGACGCCGCGTTCGACCAGCTGCTCGACGTCGAACCCGACGCGGCGATGGCGCTGCTCGCGGACATGACCACCGCGACCGATCGCACGCTGCGCGAGCTCGCCGCTCGTCTCGCCGGGCGCATCGTCGTCGAGGCGGCCCGTGACGCTGCGGCGTCGCGACGTGGCGTGGATCGACTCGTGCGCCGCCCCTTGACCAGCAGCGACGGCGAGCTCGACCTCGACGCATCGCTCGAGGCCATCCACCGGGCCCGGACCACCGGGACGCCCCTCGACGCCGACGAGCTCGTCGTGCAGAGCTGGAACCGCGCTGAGACCTCGATCTGCCTGCTCGTCGACCGGTCCGGTTCGATGCACGGCGAGCGGCTCGCCACCGCCGCGATCGCGGCAGCTGCGGTGGTGCTCCGCGCGCCGCTGGACTGCTCGGTCGTCGCGTTCGCCGAGGACGCGGTGGTCGTGAAGGGGCAGCACGAACCGCGCTCGGCGGAGCAGGTGGTCGACGACCTGTTCCAGCTGCGCGGCTTCGGGGTGACCGACGTCGGACTCGCACTGCGGGTCGCCCGTGAGCAGCTCGAGCGGTCCCGGGCCGCACGTCGCGTGACCGTGCTGCTGTCGGACTGTCGACCGACCGCGGGTGGCAGCCCCGAGCCCGACGCAGCAGTGCTCGACGAGCTGGTGCTGCTCGCTCCGGAGGACGACCACGCGGATGCCGGCGCGCTCGCAGCGGCACTCGGGCTCCGCTGGTACCCGCTCGGCGGTCCGAGCAGCGTCGCCACGGCGCTGCGCTCTGCGCTGTCGCGAACCGAGACGGCCGCGGGGGAATCCGTGCGACCGACGGACTAGACACGAGGGCCACATGCGCCTTCCCCGTCGAAACTCCGCCCTGCTCGCCCCGCTCGTCGTCCTCGCCGTGCTGACCGGAGCGTGCAGCTCCGATCGGGGTGAGGACGCGACACCCACCACGACGGCGCCGGACACCGAGGAGACGACCACCACCGCCGTCCCCTCGGCCGATGCGCCACCGCGGCCGTCGCCGGGATGTGACGCTCCGGCGACCGACGAGGTCACGTCGATGCGCACGGAGATGACCGTCGGCGACGAACAGCGCTTCTACCTGCTCACCACGCCGCCCCCGACCGATGAGCCGATCCCGCTCGTCGTCGACCTGCACGGCCTCTCCGAGGGTGCCGACATCCATTCGATGATGACCCAGTACGGCGAGTTCGCCCAGCAGGAGGGCTTCGCCGTGGTCTTCCCGCACGGCAGCGGGTCGCCAGTTCGCTGGGACGCGGATCCGTCATCGGACCCGAACGCGGATCTCGAGTTCCTCGATGCGATGCTCGAGGAGGTCGGGGCCCAGCGTTGCATCGACGAAGCACGCGTCTACGCGACGGGCTTGTCCTACGGCGCCATCATGAGCACCTTCCTGGCGTGCAACCGCGCCGACGTCTTCGCCGCGATCGCGCCGATCGACGGCATCACCATCCCCGAGGGCTGCGACCCCGGGCGCCCTGTCCCCATGTTGAGCAGCCACGGAACCGAGGACCCGATCCTGCTGTTCAACGGTGGCTACGGCGACATCGGCGATCTGGTCCAGGGTGGCGCGGCACCGACGGCCACCTCGGCACCGCTGGGGACCGAGGCCGACCTGGACGGTCCTGGCTACCCGGCTGCCGTCGCCGAGTGGGCCACGCTGAACGGCTGCGGCGACTTCACCGACACCGACCTGACGCAGTCGGTCGTGCACCGCGTCTACGACTGCCCGACCGAGGCCGCGGTCGAGTTCTACATCGTCAAGGGCGGCGGCCACTCCTGGCCCGGGAGCGAGTTCTCGAACTCGATCGTCGACATCGTCGGTCCGACCACCTTCGACATCGACGCCACGAAGATGGGCTGGGAGTTCTTCCAGCGCTTCTCGCTGCCGGCGACCTGATCAACTCCAACCGAAATGTGTCGTCAGATTGCCGCTCCAGCGGCCGTCTGACGACACATCTCCCTGCAGCTCAGGTCTCGCCGGTGCGGCGACCGATCCGGGCGATGGCCAGGTCGAGTGCACGGTGGGCGTCGCCGACACCGAGCCCCGCGGCGGTCGCCAGATCAGCGAGCTTGTCCGCCGCTGCGGCGAGCCGGCGATCCTCGGCGGTGGCGTCGCGGTCGGCGACGGTCGTGCCGCGACGGCCCTGGGTGCGGATCCAGCCGTCGCGTTCGAGCTCGCCGTAGGCCTTGGCGACCGTGCCGGGAGCGAGGCCCAGGTCGGCGGCGAGGCCCCGGATGGTGGGGAGTCGGTCCCCCACCTCGAGCTCGCCCGCCTCGATGCTCGCGGCGACCTGCGCGACGAGCTGCTCGGCCGGTGGTGTCGGTGAGTCGGGATCGAGGGTGACGATCATCTCAACGTGAGCCTGCCGCCGCCGGTCCGACGCCAGCCGCGGCGCGCAGCTTGCCGATGCGACGATTGCGGATCGCCAGCTTGGTGCCGCAGCCGGCCCACACCGCGAGGCAGATCAACGAGAAGGCACCGAAGGGCAGCTGCACCCAGAACGACACGGTGCCATCGGCGGTCCGCAGCCCGATGAGCTCGCCTGCGAGCTCGCCGAGCATGCCGATCGCGGCTCCGAGCAGCGCATTCGCTGTCGCCGCTCGGGTCAGCTCCTCGTACGCGAGCGCCGCTTCATCGCCGGCGTGCTCACGCCGCCGACACACCCAGCTCGCGCCCCCGACAGCGATCAGGGCGACCACCGCGGACGCCACAGCACCCCACGGCGGGCGGATCTCGGTGTCTCCCCAGAGTCCGTCGGCGCGAGGCAGGAGGACCGCGAGCGCCGCAGCGAGCGCGACGACCGCGAGCGAGAACACGAGGAACTCGCGGACGGTCCGGTCCGTGAAGTCGGCGAGGCGGCGCCGGCTGAGCACCGCGGTGGAGGTCGATCGCTGGATCTCGACGCCGGGCTTGGACCACTCCGCCCAGAGGGAGCCCACCGAGTAGCCGAGCGCAGCCAGCCAGAAGCCATCGAGGTGTGGATTCCAGACGTCGGCGAACCACCGGAACTCGTCGGGGTCTGCGTTGTAGTGCGCCACCAGCATGAACCCGACGGCGAGTCCACTGGTGACGCCGAACGTGCGGGCAACGCGGGTGCGGGCCAGGTGCCGATGCAGCACCTCCTCCCACATCGGCGAGAACTGCACACCGGCAGACAGCGCCCAGCGGGCAGCGGAGGAACGTGTGCAGCACAGTGCGACGAACGTCGTGGGGATGGTGACCAGGAACAGCCCCATGACTGCCGACCCCAGCTGCATCGGCACCAGTCCCACGACGAGACACCAGAGCGCCACCACCGCGGCATCGACGACCGCTGCGACACGCAGCGGATACCAGCCCAGCCACGCCCGCAGGAGCTTTGTATTGATCACATCAATACAATGAGTACAAAGCGGGGTCGTTGTCAAACGAAAAGAGCCTCCGATCCGGTGCCATGGCACCGAATCGGAGGCGGAGTTCAGAGCGTCGGGTCAGACGGCAGGATGGGTGTCCGCCAGCTCGCGCAGGTCCTTCTTCGAGACCTTGCCGAGCTCGGCGGTGGGGAACTCGTCGACCCAGTACACGGCGCGGGGCACCTTGAAGTCGGCGAGGTTCTCCTTGCAGTGGGCGATGATGATCTCGGCGGTGGCCGCCTCGTCCAGGTTGGGATCGCCCTTGATCGCGAACGCGACGGGCACCATGTCGAGGCGCTCGTGGGACTTGGCCACCACGGCGATGTCGGCGAGCGGCTGACCCGCGGCACGGATCGCGTCCTCGACCTCTCGGGCCGAGACGTTCTCGCCGCCGACCTTCAGCGCGTCCTTGTCGCGGTCGCAGTACTGGATGTTGCCGTCGTCGAGCAGCCGGACGATGTCGCCGGTGCGAGCCCAGCCGTCCTCGGTGAAGAACTTCTCGTTCGCCTCGTCGTTGCCGAAGTACTCGAGGCAGACGGTGACGCCGCGCACGCCGCGGATCCACAGCTCGCCCATCTCGCCGACCTGTGCGAGCTCGCCGTCCTCCTTGACGATGAGGAACTCGTAGCCCGGCGAGACCTTGCCCATGGCCAGGTCCGGGTACTGCTCGAACGGGTTCGAGTGGATGCAGTGGGTGACCAGCTCGGTCATGCCGTAGGCGGCGATCACGCGCATGTTCATCATCTGGTCGAGCACCGGCATCATCAGGCCGAACACACCGACCTTGACCGTGTGGTTCTCCGGGATGCCCTGCTCGAAGGCCGTCTGGATGACGAAGGGCAGCAGCGAGATGTGGGTGACCGAGTACTTCTCGATGACCGGCCAGAACTTGCTGGCCGAGAACTTCGGCTGCAGCACGACCGTGCCGCCGACGCCGAGGATCGACCAGATCGCCCAGCTCTGGGTGTTGACGTGGAAGAACGGCAGCGAGGCCAGGTAGACGTCGTCGGCCAGGAAGTCGATGTTGGTCGGGTTCACCTTGGCGGCCCACAGCGCGTTGGCATGGGTGTGCACGACGGCCTTCGGCTTCGAGGTGGTGCCCGAGGTGAAGAGGATGCCGGCGGGCAGCATCGGATCGGCATCGCGCACCGGGGCATCGGCGGCGTCGCCCTCGAGCGAGGAGAACCCGTCGAAGCCGTGGGCGAGCTCCTCGTCGGTGGCGGGCACACCGGAGTTGTCGTCGGTGACGACGATCCAGCCGAGGTCCGGTCCCGCCTCGGCCACGAGCGACGCGTACTTCGGCTGGGTGATCGCGCCGACGCAGCCGGTGTGGGTGATGAAGTAGTTGACCTCATTGGCGACGCTGCGAGTGTTGGTCGTCACGCCGATCGCACCGACGCGGGCACACGCGTACCAGGCGATGACGGCCTCGGGGCAGTTCTCGGCGTGGATCAGCACCATGTCGCCGACCCCGACACCACGGCCCGCCAGGCCGGCGGCGACCTTCTTGGTCGCCTCGGCGAACTCGGCATAGGTCCAGGACCGGTCGGCTTCGTCCTTGGGCTCCCAGATCAGGAAGGTGTGGTCGGGCCGGTTGGTGGCCCAGTGGTCGATCAGCCAGGGGATGTCCTGACCGCCGAACTGGTAGGCGGCGACGGCGGCCGGATCGAACGAGGTGGTCAGCGACATTGGTGCGGTTCCTTCTGATCGACGTGCAGCGACCCGGCGCTGCGTTCCCCTGTGACGGCGCCGGTTCCCGGCAGCCCCAAGACCTGACGATACGTCAGGTTTGAGGTCGACTCACTGTCGGAGCGTCGATCTCAAGCCACGACTGGTCACGTCCCCACGGATGTCTGTAGGCGGACTCGGGTTCCACAAAGGCCGGCGGACGCAATGAACCGCGTCGATCGACAGAAGGTCCGCATGGTCTGCGCCTTGAGATGGATCAGTCAGACGGGACTGATGGTTTCGCCTCGTTCGCACGCCTCGTTGGAACAGCTTTACAGTCCGGGGTTTCGCCTGACCGTGATGATCACCCCGTGACAAATGGATCTCTATCGCTGACCGCGCCCCGGACTGACCTGTCCCGGATCGAGCCTCGAAACGACCCAGGACGATTCAGTCAGCCGAGCAGCCGGGACCACGAGGGATGCCATCGGTCAGGACGGCCGTCGAACCCCGCGCCCCGCGCAGTTCGATTCACATCGGCTGCCACTGAGGTTGGCGCTTCTCGCTGAACGCGCGCATGGCCTCCGCCATGTTGCCGCTAAAGCTACCGAGCGCCTGCGTGCGGTTCTCCATTTCCACGGCGTGACGCAGTGACGGGG
>JAFAFN010000576.1 GCA_023423475.1 Actinomycetes bacterium
TGAGCAACGCTGTCGGGAGGAGTGGGAATCGGGACGTCACAGGACCTTGGTCGCAGTTGCGTGCGAGATGGTTCCATGTCGCCTGAGGCCCTCGCCGCTCAGCGATCACCGGCACGCTCATCGTCGGGTCGGCGCTCGGAGGTGCTCGAAGTGCTTCGCCAGATCGCCCCAACTGCCACCGTCGCAGAGAGGGCGACCACTGTGCCGAGTGCGAGCCGTGTGGCGCCGACGGTCTCGACCCAGTTCTGGAACCCGGTCTGGAAGCGACGTGTGGCTTCGACGATTCCGGACGAGTCTCCCGATCGGAGCTCCCGAGCCTGGATGATGGCGTAGTAGGTGACGAAGAGACCGGCTGCGATCAAGAGCCCGCCAGAGATGCGTTGCACGTGTGGCAGGAGCCGCCGAAGAGCCGAGAGAACCCCCGTCCGTGCCGCAGCGGTCGCCACGGTGAGCACGGCGAGCACCGAGCTCATCCCGAGCCCGTAGGCGAGAAACGCCGTCGTGGCGTCCGCGAAGCTCGCAGTGAGGAACGTGGTGGCGACGACACCGACGAAGATCGGCAGCGTGCAACCGAGCGACGCCACGGCGAACGCTGCGCCGTAGAGGAACATCGACACGTGGCCGCGTCGATCCGACCCGGTGCGCAACTGGGGAACACGCACCGTTGGCTCGTAGCCACGCAGCATCGCAACACCGACCGCGACGAGGGCGAGGCCGATGATGATCGTGAAATACGGCAGTCGCGGCCCGACGAAACTGGATACCGACGACCACGCGAACCCGACGGCGAGGAACACGGCCAATACGCCACCGCTCACCGCAGCGCTCACGCCCAACGCGGCGACCATCGGGTTCCCTGGGCTGGGATTCGAGGCGCCGTCGTCGCTCAGTCCGAGGTAGTAGGCAAGGTAGGCGGGCAGCATCGCGAACCCGCACGGATTCACCGCTGCGACCACTCCGGCGGAGAACGCGAGTGCCCATCCCGGACCCATCAGAGTCGCCCGTTCGCCGGGTCGGTGCTCCGCGACGCGCCGCTGGAACTCACGATCTGAGCGCCACTCTCAGGGCGCATCGAGGCTCTCTTGGCGGTGAACGTTGCCACGAGAACTCGGCGGCACCTCAGCGGCGCTGGTCGACGCGCTGAACCTGGTGATGGTGCCGCCGGCACCAGTGCGGACGTCCACGACATCGAACCCGGCGGCGACGAGCCCGGCGTCGAGGGCCTGAGGGGTGATGAGGCGATGCGGGGAGCGGTCCACGACATGAATCGCCCGGGCAATCCGCCCGGCAGCGAGGTCGTAACCGACGAGCGTCCCGCCCGGGCGCAGCACTCTGACGATCTCCTCCAACGCTGCCTGCCACTCGATGACGTGGTGCAGCATCAGCAAGCTCACGACCATGTCGAAGTGTCCGTCATCGAAGGGAAGGGCTGTCACGCTCGCTTCCGACACCGAGACCCGGTCGCCGAACATGCCCAGGCGCCGTCGAGCGGATGCGACCATCACCGGGTCGAGTTCGGTTGCAGTGAGTTGAATCTCGGCGTGCCGCTCGAGGATGGCTCGGGCGTTCGCTCCCGATCCGGAGCCCACTTCGAGGACCTCGCCTTCCAGCGTGAGGTCGCCGAGCACCCACGGCAGGACGACCCTGCCGGTGAACCTTCGCCATGAGGCACTGCGACAGAAGGCTCGCTCCACCTTCGACATCACGGGCATGATCAGACCCCCTCAATCCATCGCCTGGTGACGCTATCATCGCTGTCGACCGACTGGATAAGGTGCCCGCCATGTTGACGACCGCCCCGACCGATGTTGCCGTGGCAGCGAAACTCTTCCGTGGTCTCGGCGACCCGACTCGTCTCGCCATCCTCACCGAACTGCTCACTGGCGAGCATCGAGTCGTGGACCTCGTCGACAAGTTGAACTGCTCCCAGTCGAACGTCTCGGGGCATCTCGCTTGCCTGAAGGAGTGCGGCCTGATCTCCGATCGCCCCGAGGGTCGCTCGGTGCACTACCGGCTCGCCACCCCCGCAGTCGTGGACCTCTTGCGACAAGCCGAGTTGCTCCTCGCCGAGGTAGGCGAACGAGTTGAACTCTGCGAGAACTACCGGGCTCCCCGATGAGCGCACCGGAGCCATCAGCATCTCCCGCCGGGTCGATCCCGCAGGTCCACGCCGAGCTCGCTGACGACATGAGCATTGTTCGCCCAGCGGGCGCTGCTCGCAGTGATCGCTCCTCCGATCGGGACGATCACCGGGGAGAGGCCAAGCGTCGCGAACAGAAGTCCCGTTGGGCGCTCCTGGCCACCACACTCGGTGTGCTGATCGTCGACCTCATCTCGAAGTTCGCGGCGTCGAGCAGACTCAAGGACGGACCGATCGAGCTTCCGGGCCCGCTTGACCTGCAGCTGTCCTACAACCCGGGGGTGGCATTCGGGCTCGGGTCGAGCCTGCCGCTGTGGGTGGTCCTCGCGATCACGACGGCGGTCGCGGTCGGGGTGGCGGTCAGCGCGTGGAAGGGCTGGCTGCCCAACCCGTGGGCTGCAGGGCTGATCGTCGGCGGAGCGCTCGGCAACGTCATCGACCGGGCCGAAGCCGGCACCGTCATAGACATGTTGCACACCGGCTGGTGGCCCACCTTCAACGTTGCAGATGTCGCTGTGGTCGCCGGAGCGTTCCTCATGGCGTTCAGCGCTCTGACACAGCCGGTTTCCGACGAACCCGAGTAGACGAGTCGTGCCATGAGGCACTCGTCCGGAGC
>JAFAFN010000441.1 GCA_023423475.1 Actinomycetes bacterium
CCTATGCCTATGTCACCGATGCCGCGGGGCTGGTCGCCGCCGTGCAGATGGGCACGGTCGAGTTCCACATCTGGCCCGCCCGCCGCGACCGGCTGGAGCGGCCCGACCGGCTGGTCTTCGACCTCGACCCCGACGAGGGGCTGGGCTTCGACGCCGTGCGCAGCGCCGCCCTGTCGCTGCGCGGCCGGCTGCTGGACCTGGGCCTTGACCCTTGGGCGATGCTGACCGGCGGCAAGGGGGTGCATCTGGTGGTGCCCCTGCGCCGCAGCATCGGCTGGGGCGATCTCAAGCGCTTCGCCCGCGGCTTCGCCGCGCTTTGCGCGCAGGACGAACCCGACCGCTATACGGTGGAACTGGCCAAGGCCAGCCGCAAGGGCCGGATCTTCATCGACTGGCTGCGCAACGAGTGCGGCTCGACGGCGGTGGCGCCGTTTTCGGTGCGGGCGCGGCCGGGCGCCCCGGTGGCGGCGCCGGTCGGCTGGGACGAGCTGGCCGGGATCACCACCGCCCGCGCCTTCGACACCCAGGCGGCGCAGGAACGCGGCTGGGCCGGCGTGACGCGCAAGCCGCAAGGCCTGACCCGGCCGATCTTCGCCGCGCTGGACAAGGCGCTGGCCGGGGCCGGCTGAGCCCGGTTCAGCCCGGTTCAGCCCTCGATGCGCCGGCCGTCTTGCGCATCGAAGAAATGCAGGTGCCCCGGATCGGGCGCCACCTCGACCCGGTCGCCGCGCGCCAGCCCGCTGGTGCCGGGCAGGCGCAGCACCAGGGGCACGTCCGAGCCCTCGATCATGCCATAGCCGAAGGCATCGGCGCCAAGTCTTTCGACCGAGCGCAGCACGACCGGGATCGCCGCCTCGCCCGGCGCGGCGGGCCGCAGATGCTCGGGGCGCAGGCCAAGCCGCAGATCGCCGCCGCGCGGCAGGCCCGGCAGCGGCAGCACCGCCCCGCCGGGCAGCGTGGCCCGCCCCTCGGCCGCCGAAACGGTGAAGATGTTCATCGCCGGCGAGCCGATGAAGCCGGCCACGAATTCGCTGGCCGGTCGCTGATAGACCTCGAGCGGCGTCGCGATCTGTTCGGCCACGCCCTTGTTCATCACGATCAGCCGGTCGGCCAGCGTCATCGCCTCGACCTGGTCATGGGTGACGTAAAGCGTGGTCTGGCCGGTGCGCAGGTGCATCTCCTTGATCTGCAGGCGCATCTGCACCCGCAGCTTGGCGTCGAGGTTCGACAGCGGCTCGTCCAGAAGCAGCGCCGCGGGCTCGCGCACCAGCGCCCGGCCCATGGCGACGCGCTGGCGCTGGCCACCCGACAGCGCGCGCGGCTTGCGGTCCAGATAGGGCTCCAGCTCCAGCATGGTCGCGGCCTTGGCGACGCGGGCCTCGATCTCGGCTTTCGGGAGCTTCGCGATCTTGAGCCCGTAGGCCATGTTCTCGCGCACCGACATATGCGGATAAAGCGCATAGTTCTGGAACACCATGGCGATGTCGCGCTGGCGCGGTTCCAGGTCGTTGACCACCTTGCCGCCGATCTCGACCGTGCCGGCGCTGATCGCCTCGAGCCCCGCCACCATGCGCAGGAGCGTGGACTTGCCGCAGCCGGACGGCCCGACGATCACCACGAATTCGCCGTCGGCGATCTCCATGGTGATGCCGTGGATGACCTGGTTTCCCGCATAGCTCTTGCGGACGTCGTTGAGCAGGATGCGGGCCATCTATTTCTCCGTCTCGACCAGGCCCTTGACGAACCAGCGCTGCATCAGCACCACCACCAGGATCGGCGGCAGGATGGCCAGCACGCTTGTGACCATCACGAGGTTCCAGGGCGTATCGGCATCGGCAAAGGAGATCATCTTCTTCAGCGCGATGACGATGGTGTTCATTTCGTTGGAATTGGTGACCAGCAGCGGCCACAGGTATTGCGTCCAGCCATAGATGAACTGGATCACGAAGATCGCCGCGACATTGGTCAGCGACAGGGGCCACAGGATGTCCTTGAAGAACCGCCATGGCCCCGCACCGTCGACGCGCGCCGCCTCCAGCAACTCGTCCGGGATGGTCATGAAGAACTGCCGGAACAGAAGCGTCGCGGTGGCCGAGGCGATCAGCGGCAGGATCAGCCCCGGATAGGTGTCGATCAGGCCCAGGTCGACCATGACCTTGTAGGTCGGCTGGATGCGCACCTCGACCGGCAGCATCAGGGTGATGAAGATCAGCCAGAAGCAGGCCATGCGCAGCGGAAAACGGAAAAAGACGATGGCATAGGCCGAGGCCATCGAGATCGCGATCTTTCCCAGCGCGATGCCCATGGCGACGATGGTGGTATTGGCCAGAAGCCGCCACAGGCTGACCCCGCCGATGCGGCTGATCCCGCCCGAGAAGGCGTCGGAATAGTTCCGCGCCGCCTCGGGTCCGGGCAGCAGGGGCAGCGGCGGGCGCAGGATGGTCTGCACCGAATGGGTCGAGGCGACGAAGACATAATAGACCGGAAAGGCCACCACGATCACGCCCAGCACCATCCAGAAATGCGCCAGCAATCGCCCGGCGCCGCGCGCGGCCAGCGGAGAGGGCTCAGCCATAATGCACCCTCCTCTCGATGAAGCGGAACTGGAAGGCGGTCAGCGCGATCACGATGATCATCAGGATCACCGATTGCGCGGCGGAATCGCCCATGATCAGGTTCACGAAGCCGTCGTTATAGACCTTGTAGACCAGCGTCTCGGTCGCCTTGCCCGGGCCGCCGCCGGTCACGGCATGGATGATGCCGAAGGTGTCGAACAGCGCATAGACCGTATTCACCACCAGCAGGAAGAATGTCGTCGGCGCCAGCAGCGGAAAGGTGATGGTCCAGAAGGCATGGCGGCGCGAGGCGCCGTCGATGGCCGCAGCCTCCAGAAGCGATCGGGGAACCGCCTGCAAGCCCGCGACGAAGAACAGGAAATTATAGCTGATCTGCTTCCACGTCGCGGCCGCGACCACCAGCGCCATCGCCTGCTCGCCATCCAGCAGCGGGTTCCAGTAGATGCCCATCTGCCGCAGCGGCCAGGCCAGCGTGCCGAAGCTGGGATTGAACATGAACAGCCACAGCATGCCGGCGATGGCGGGCGCCACCGCATAGGGCCAGATCATCAATGTGCGGTAGAAGCCCTTGCCGCGAATGATCTTTTCCGCCTGCACCGCCAGGAACAGCGCAATCGCCATGGCGCAAAAGGCGACGAGCACCGAGAACACCACCGTCACCCGGACCGAGTTCAGATAGTTCGGATCGCTCAGCACCTTGCGGAAATTCGCCAGCCCCACGAAGGTCGTCTTCAGGCCAAAGGCATCCTCGCGCAGCACGGACTGGCGAAAGGCCTGCGCCGCCGGCCAATAGAAGAAGATCAGCGTGATCGCCAGTTGAGGCGCCAGCAGCAGCCAGGGCAACAGCTTGTGCGGAAAGACCGTGCGTCTCATCCGTCCCCCTTGTCGGATCGGGCGGGCGCCGGGACGCCCGCCCATGGTTTCAGCCGCCTACGGCTTCCCTGATCGCGGCATTGCCGCGCTCGACGGCGTTCTTCAGCGCCGTGGCCGCGTCCTGCTGGCCGGCCAGCATCTTTTCGTATTCCTCGTTCTGGATGTCGCGCAGCTGCGGCAGGTTCGGCGCGCGCACGCCCTTGGAGTTCTCGGTCGGCTCTTTGCCCATCATCTGCAGGATCGGCGTCTCGCGGCCCGGGTTCTGCTGGTAGAAGTCCGAACCCTTCGTGACTTCGTAAGCCGCCATGGTCACCGGCAGATAGCCCGACTGCTCGTGCAGGTATTGCTGCACGTCGGTCTGCGACAGGTAGTTGAAGAAGGCGGCGACGCCCTTGTAGGTCTCTTCCGACTTGCCGCCCATCACCCAGAGCGAGGCGCCGCCCGGCGTGGTGTTCTGCGGCGCACCCTCGGCCGTCTCGTCATAGGGCAGCTGGCCGATGCCGTAGTTCATGCCCGACTTGACGATGTCGCCAAGCCCGCCCGAGCTTTCGGTCAGGATGCCGCATTCGCCCGAGGTGAAGTTCTGCTTGGCCTCGCTGGTGCGGCCGCCATAGACGAAGACGCCCTCTTTCGCCAGATCGGCAAGCTCCTGGAAATGCTTGACGAACAGCGGGCCGTCGATCTGCAGCTCCGGGGTGCCGGCAAGGCCGTTCTCGTTCGTGGCCCAGGACACGTTGTTCCAGGCGGCGAAGTTCTCGGTATGGATCCAGGTCAGCCAGGTCGAGGTATAGCCGCAGGTCGCAGCCCCCGATTCCTTGATCTGGCGCGCGGCGGCCCAGACCTCGGCCCAGGTCTTGGGCGGGTTCTCGACATCCAGCCCCGCCTTTTCGAAGATGTCCTTGTTGTAATACAGGATCGGCGAGGAGGAGTTGTAGGGAAAGGACAGCATGTCGCCCTCGGGCGTCGAGTAATAGCCGACGATGCCAGGCAGATACTGCCCCTTGTCGAAGGCATAGCCGCCCTCTTGCAGCACCTCGGCCACCGGCTTGATCGCGCCCTGCGCGCCCATCATCACGCCCGTGCCCACGTCGAAGACCTGGATGATGTCGGGCGCCTGCCCGGCGCGGAAGGCGGCGATGCCGGCGTTCAACGTCTCGGGATAGGTGCCCTTGAAGACCGGCTTCACCTTCGACAAGAGCCAGTATCTGCCGGGGATCGTGGGCTATTACTCGACCCCCGAGGGCGAGATGCTGTCCTTCCCCTACAACTCGTCCTCGCCGATCCTGTATTACAACAAGGACATC